>DATLIL010000279.1:0-7882 GCA_035539475.1 Polyangiaceae bacterium | reverse complement strand
CGCAGGTGGGAGCGCAAGCCTTGCGCGTCCAGGCGTGCGCAATTCGCCTCCTCGTGCCGGCACGTCTCCTGCAGCGGCCCGGTCGATGCGCCTTCGATTCCTGGGCGGCACAGAAACGGTCACGGGCTCGCGCTACCTCATCGAAAGTGAGGGCACGCGGCTGCTCGTCGATTGTGGCCTGTTTCAGGGCTTCAAGAAGCTCCGCCAGCGCAACTGGGCGGCTCCGCCGTTCGATCCCGCCTCGCTGAACGCTGTCGTGTTGACCCACGCCCACATCGATCACTCGGGCTATCTGCCCAGACTGGCGAAGCTCGGGTTCAACGGACCCGTGTACTGCACGCCGGGCACGGCCGACCTGCTGCAGCTGTTGCTGCCGGACTCCGCCTACCTGCAGGCCGAGGACGCCAAGCGCGCGAATGCCTATGGCTACACACGGCATCATCCCGCTGAGCCGCTCTACACGCTCGACGACGTGGAGCGCTGCTTGCCGATGTTGAGACCGGTGGCCTTCGATCAGACGTTCGCTCCCGCGGATGGCGTCGATGCCACCTTCTCCAGAGCGGGCCACATCCTCGGCTCGGCGAGCCTTGCGCTGCAACTCGCCGGGACCAGCATCGCCTTCTCGGGAGACGTGGGCCGCCTGAACGATCCGATCATGAAGGCTCCGGCTCCGCTGTCACGAGCGGATTACGTCGTCGTCGAGTCGACCTACGGCGACCGACGTCATGCCGGCGCTGACGTCCGAAGTGCCCTCGCGCAGGTCGTCAACGAGACCGCCGAGCGACACGGTGTCGTCGTGGTTCCCTCGTTCGCGGTCGGCAGGGCTCAACATTTGCTGCACCTGCTCGACCAGCTCCGACGCGAGCGGCTGATCCCTGACTTGCCGATCTATCTCGACAGCCCGATGGCGATCGATGCCACGAAGCTATTCTGCCGGCACGGCGCGGAGCACCGCATCTCGGAGGCGGAATGCAGAAGCATGTGCGGCGCAGCCAAGTACAGCCAGAGCGCCGACGATTCCAAGGCGATCGATCGCCACGCTGGGCCCATGATCGTCATCTCCGCGAGCGGGATGGCCACCGGCGGCCGGGTGTTGCACCACCTGCGCCGCTTCCTGCCCGATGAGCGAAACACGGTCTTGTTCGTCGGCTACCAGGGTGGCGGCACGCGCGGCCGTGCTCTGGTCGACGGCGCAGACGAAGTGAAGATCCACGGTCAGTACGTGAAAGTCCGCGCTCGCGTGGCTCAACTGCCGGGCCTCTCTGCGCATGCGGATTACGCGGAGCTCATCGAATGGCTCCGTGAGTCCACGCTCACGCCACGTCAGGTGTTCGTCACGCACGGGGAGCCCGCGGCCGCCGATGCCTTTCGCAGGCGCTTGCGGGACACCTTCGGGTGGAACACGGTCGTACCTGACGACGGCTCGAGCTGGGAGCTCGGCAAGGACGAACGGCAGCCATGACCCCCGAAACGCCCCTTCTCGCTTACAAGAACCTGACCTTTCTCGATAGCGACGACGGTCGTCCCTTGCGGATCCTCGCCGAGTACCTCGAACCACTGCATCGCTTCAAGCGCGAGCAAGTTCACGACACGGTGGTCTTCTTCGGCTCGGCCCGGCTGACGGAGGACGGTCCGCTCGGCCGGTACTACAGGGAGGCGCGCGAGCTCGCTCGGTTGCTGACGGAGTGGTCGAAGTCGCTGCCCGGATGCTGCCGCTTTGCGGTGTGCTCGGGCGGAGGCGGCGGCATCATGGAAGCTGCGAACCGCGGCGCCGCCGACGCCGGTGGCACGACCATCGGTCTCAACATCGGTCTGCCGCACGAACAGCGCCCGAACCCGTACATCACGCCGGGACTTTCGCTCGAGTTTCACTACTTCTTCATGCGCAAGCTGTGGTTTTCGCACCTCGCGCGCGCGCTGATCGCGTTTCCGGGCGGCTTCGGCACCATCGACGAGCTGATGGAGGTGCTCACGCTGTCGCAGACCGGCAAGCTGAATCGAAAAATCGACGTCATCCTCTACGGCTCGAAGTACTGGCGGGAGATCGTCGACTTCGATGCGCTCGTCCGCCACGGCATGATCGACGCGAGCGACCTCGACCTCTTCCGCTTCGCAGATGACCCCGAGACGGCGCTGGCGATTCTGAAAGGCGCGCTACCCAGAGAGCTGGGACCAACGACGCCCGATTTCGCGACGTCGTCGTCTTCGGCCATGACGATTGCCCCATAGACGTGCCCAGCGTGGACGATCCGACGATTCAGCTCCTGGTTGACGCCATCACGGCCGTCGGGATCGGCCTCTTCATAGGCCTGGAACGCGAGCACAGCGACGTTCTGCAGCATCAAGGGCCAGCACGCCGAGAGCCCCTGCTTGGTGTGAGAACGTTTGCGCTGCTGGCCCTCTTCGGCTGGTTGAGCGCCTACGTCGGCTCGGCAAGTCCGTGGCTCATGGTCGCTGCACTCGTCGTGGTTGGAGCTCTCGTCACGCTGTCGGCCGCCCGTGGCCACGAATTCGGCCACGGCTTGACGACCGAGGTGGCTGCTCTCACCACCTTCGTGCTCGGGATCCTGGTCCATCAGCAGCGGTCCGTCGCCGTGGCGCTGGCCCTGGGCACGACGCTCCTCTTGATCTCCAAGCCGTGGTTTCGTGCGCTTCTGCCGCGCATGCGCCGTGTCGACATCACCGCGACGCTCCAGCTCCTGATCCTCCTCGCGATCGTGCTACCGCTGCTGCCGGAAGAGGCGCGCGACCCGTGGCAGGTCCTGTCGCCGCGCCGGCTCGGCATCTTCGTCGCGTTGATCGCCGGCATCGGCTACGTCGGCTACGTCTTGCACCGGCTGCTCGGCAGTCGGCGAAGCGCCGGACTGACCGGGCTCGTCGGAGGCCTGGTCAGCTCGACGGCAGTCACGGTGGCCATGGCCCAACAGGCACGCCAGTCCGCGGCGATGGTGCAGCCGGGCCAGCTTGCGACGCTGCTCGCGAGCGCCATCATGTTGCTACGCGTGCTCGTGGTCTCGGCATTCATCGACCTGAATGTCACGAGGGCTCTCGTCGCTCCACTCGGCGTCATGGCTCTCGCAACTACAGCCGGAGCGGCCTGGAAGTGGCGTCAACTGCGCGGCACGGACCCACGGACCGAGACGGCTGGCGAGCTCGAGCTCACCAACCCGTTTTCGCTCGTCCCAGCCCTCAAGTGGGGAGCGCTGCTGGCGGTGATTCTCGTTGCCTCGGCGCTGGCGCGCAATGCCTTCGGCAACTCGGGTCTCGTCGCCACCGCAGCCATCTCTGGGTTCGTGGACGTGGATGCGATCAACCTCGCGGCTTCTCGCCTCGCCGTGAGCGGCGACATCGACGCGTCGGTGGCGGCACTCGCGGTCACGGTCGCTGTAGCCAGCAATACCCTGGTGAAAGGCGCGATCGCCTGGGTCAGCGGCGGCCGAAAGTTCGGCGCCGATATCGCCAAGCTGTTCGGAGCGTCGATGGCCCTCGGAATCGTCGTGGCGCTGGCCAGCCTCAGGTTTTGAGCTTCGCCAGTGCAGGTGGACGCGCTCATCGAAACTCTCGAAGAGCTACTGTGAGCGAGCCCCTTCAGCCCGCGAGCAGGCGCCACGCCGCCAGGCCGAGCCCCAGCAGAACTGCGACGAGCACGCAGAGCAGCATCAGCGAGAACAGTCTGGGGTTGCGATCGAGCCAGTTGGCGAAACCGAGCGCCGTGCTCTTCGCGAACGTCACGTGGCACTTGATTTCGATGTGCCCGTCGAGCACGCGCTTGAGCTCGTTCTCGAGCGTTTCGACGTCCTTCGTGCGCTTGGTCCGGTCGCGCTGCAAGCCGCGGTTGACGATGTAGAGGTACTCCATCGGCATGCCCGCGCAGGCGACCGCTTCGAACATGTGTTTCTGGTCGAGATCTTGCGAGATGATCGCAGCCAGCACCTCGGTGATGGTGCCCTTGTTCTTGAGTGGGTGCTGGAGCGTGAGCCACTCGAAGAGCACGACGCATAGCGCGTAGACGTCGCTGCGCGCGTCGAGCTCGTCATTGCGGCCAGAGGCTTGCTCGGGCGACATGTAGAGCGGCGTACCAGCGAGCGAGCCAAACTGCGTCTCGAGCAGGCGGCCCTGCGACTCGAGCAACGTCTTTTCGAGCGGCTGCACGTCGCTGGACTGCTGCGCGGGCGTGAACGGCTTGGCGATACCCCAATCCATGACCGTGACCTCGCCGAACGGGCCGATCTGGATGTTGGCCGGCTTGAGGTCGCGGTGCAGGATGCCGCGCGCGTGTGCGTAGCGCACAGCGTCGAGCACTTGCAGGAACAGGTGCACGCGGAACTCGATCGGAAAGCGCTCGAGGTAGTCGCGGTCGCCCTCCCTGAGCTTGTCGATCACGTCCTCCATCGTTTCGCCCTGGAGATGCTTCATCACCAGGTAGACTTCGCCGTTGGCATCGCGCCCGACGTCGTAGATGGGCACGATGCCCGGGTGCTCGAGCTGGCCGACGACGCGAATTTCGTCGGCGAATCGCAGGAGCGCCTCGGCGGACATGGTTTCGCCGATCATCCTTTTCACCGCGACCGTGCGGCGAATGTCGTTGTCGCGCGCGAGCTCGACCTGCCCCATGGCGCCCTGGCCCAGGACGCGCACGCGGTCGAAGCGGAGCCGTTGCGCCGTCTCGGCCTCGGGCATCTTCTTGCGTCGAGGCAGCACGGTCGTGCGCTCGGCAACGCTCGCCGTCAGCGGCGAAGCATCATTCAGCTTCAGCCCAGCAGCCGCTGCATCGAGGGTACCGCCCCAATCGACGACGGCGAGCTCGGCGGCGTTGGCTCCCTCGGCAGCGCCGAGACCGCGCACCGTGGCCGAGACCCGCGAAACGACGACCGGCCCAGAGCCTGTGGGAACTCCACCCACCATCGTTTCCTTGAGCTTGGAATGCATCGGGTTCGGTTGCGGCGAAGCCATCCGGTGACCCAGGAGAATACTCGCCTCGTCCGAAGCGCTCAAATGGAACGGCTCGCCAGCCGGCAAAGGCGCGGAACTCGTCGGTGTATCATCGCCTTGTGAGGGCGCTGGTCTCTGCATTCGAGCCATTCGGCGGCGACTCGGTCAATGCGTCGCTCGAAGCGCTGCGCTGCCTGCCGCATCGGTTGGACGGCATCGAGATCTTCAAGGTCCAATTGCCGACTTCATTCGCCCGTGCGCTCTCCGTCCTCAAGGAAGGGCTCGAGCGAGCGAAGCCCGAACTGGTCCTATGCCTCGGGCAGGCGAACACGCGCGACAAGTTTTCGCTCGAGCGCATCGCGGTCAACGTGCAGGACGCGCGCATCGCGGACAACGACGGCTCGCAGCCCAAGAACGAGCCGGTGCGCGCGGGAGGTCCAACCGCTTACCGTGCAACGTTGCCGCTCCAGCAAGCCCTCGCCGCACTGCATGCCGCAGGCATCCCCGCGGAAATTTCGGAGAGCGCTGGCACTTTCGTGTGTAACTCGGTGTTCTACGGTCTGATGGACCACCTGGCGCACGAGCGTCGGAACGTTCCCGCCGGGTTCGCCCATTTGCCCGCGCTCGACAAGCAAAGCGCCGAGGCGCTCGCCAGGGGAGTGTCCGTGGTACTGGTGACCGCCGGCTGCTCGGCGATCTATCCATGAAACGAGCCACGGTGCTGGAACAGGTCACGACCCCCGACGGCAGTACCATGGCCCTCGTCGAGCGGGATGGCGAGTACGTGATCCGCGTGAATGGTCGTGAGCTGATGTCCACGCGCCATTCCTTCTCGGAAGAGCAGCTTGGCGTCGTGGCATGCCAGGGACGTGCACAGCTCGAAGACGCTTGCGTGTTGATCGGCGGGCTGGGCCTTGGATTCACGTTGCGCGCCGCGCTAGCCCACCTGGCACCAGGCGCTCGAGTACTCGTGGCTGAGCTGATTCCGGAGGTGGTCGACTGGAATCGCAATGCCGCCTACCCGCTGGCTGCAGCTGCGCTAGCGGACCCTCGTACGAAAGTGATGCTCGGCGATGTGGCAGACCTCCTGGCGCAGAGCCAAGACAGCACTTTCAATGCCATCATGCTGGATGCTGACAACCAAACCACCAGCATGAACACCGCCGGCAACACCAGCCTGTATCAGCCGGCTGGTATCGCGAAGGTCTGGCGCAAGCTCAAGCCTGGCGGCACGGTCGTCTACTGGTCGGCAGCAGAGGATCCGTTGCTGGCGAAGCGACTTGGCAGCGGTCGCTTCGACGTCGAGGTGCATCGCGTTCGACGGCATCCGACTGGCAGCGGCGGCCATCATTGGCTGATCGTGGGCCATCGGCGTGCGTAGGCGCTCCGCGCCCCCGCGCCCGGAGGTGGCGGCCCCCTCGCTAGCGAACCTTCGAACGTTCGGCGGCACCTGGCATGTCAGCTGCATGAATCGTGGGTACACCCATGAGACATGGGGCGAGTACCACGCGAGGCTGGAAGTTCCGAACGACCATGGTGATGGGCTTCCTCATCGCCTGGCTCGCACTCGGCAGCTGGACGTTCGGCGGTGGGGCACGCTCGTCACTCGCTTCGGGAGACCCACGCCAAGGGGAAGCTCGGTGGACCTTTGCCGTCATCTCCGACCTCCACGTGCCGCGCGACGGCCGCATCCCCCCCAGGTTGTCGGCGGTGATCAGGGCGGTGATCGCAAGCCGGCCGCGATTCGTGGTCGTGACCGGGGACTTCACCGACGGTAACCCGTCGGATGCCCCACGAACGAGCGGTGAAGCACCGCTGTGGTGGCGCTCCGCGCGTGCCGCGGTCGAGCCCCTCCGCGCCGCCGGCATCGCAGTCCTGCCAGTCGCTGGCAACCACGACAGCTACCTCCCCGTCTATCGCACCGACTACGCGCATGCCTGGCGCGATCTCGATCGCTGGGCTGAGCCGTTGCCTATCCTTGGCAAGCGCCAGCCGGCCCGCGGAATAGCTCTCGACGGAGCTCCTTTCACGTACGCGACCGAAGTGGACGGCGTCCATCTCACGCTGGCTCACGTCGTCGATGACTGGGTCGAGCCAGCGGTCGCGAGCCGGATCGCGGAGGACCTCGCGCACGCCAGAGGCGCCCGGCTAAGGTTCGTCTTCGGGCACGTGCCCCTGGCGTCGGTTGTCGAAGAACCTCGACGTGACTTCGTGGAGAGCTTCGGACGGGTCCTTGCCTCGGGCCACGCTGACTTCTACGTCGCGGGGCACGAGCACCTCGTCTGGGACGAAGATGTCTTCTTGCCCGGGGGCTCGTCCGTGCGCCAGGTCGTCGTGGCGACTGCGTCCGCGCCCTGGCGATTTGGGCCCAGCGCGGCCGCCCGGGCACGCGCCGGCTGCGCGCAGCGTGACCTGCTCATGCGTTGCCGCATGCCGAACGAGGGCGTGCCTTTCGAGTTGCGGCTGGAGCGTGGTCACTGGCTAGAGACCCAGCCGCACGCCTTCACCCTTTTCACCATCGAAGGCACGTCCGTCCTGGTGCGGGCCTACGCAGTCGACGAGCACGGTGCGGTCACTCCCTTTGGTGTGGCGCACGTTGAATGACGACCAGGCTCGTTCGGCAAGCTCGAGCCCATGCCCTGAGCCCGCAGGCTCGAACGCCTCCGGCGAGAAGTGGTGGAGCATTCACGGCCTCCGCGTCATGCGCTAACTCGCAGGAACCGAGGACCTGCATACAGGCCAGCGCAAGAAAGTTCCACCGTGGACGTGTGATCGATACCACGGCGCTCGCCCACTGATGCTGATCATGGTGCAAGCGCGCTTCGCGGGTGTGGTCGCGCTCCTCCTGGTCCTCGGCTGCAGTGACTCGCAGCCGCGCGGCGCCGAGCCGCAGCCCACGGGGGGCAGCGCCGGCACTGGCCCAGCCGCTGGGGGCAACAGCCCGGGAGCG
>DATLIL010000278.1:0-6108 GCA_035539475.1 Polyangiaceae bacterium | reverse complement strand
GGGAAAGCCCATCGCCGCCGGCTCCGTCCGTCGCGCCGCCCAGCCCGAGCCCACCGCCCGTGCTGCTGCCAGCGCTGGTCGTGGTCCCCGCCCCGGAGCCTGCGGAGCCTCCAGCCATCTGCGCCGCCGTCCCGCCTGGCGCGTCACCACCCACGGAGGCGCCGGCGCTAGCACCGTCCCCGCCATTGAAATCGGCATTGAACAAGCCGTCGTGGTAGACGCTGCAGGCTGCGAACAAACCAGCGGCAGCGAGGAACGGCGAGACGCTTGGCACGCGCGGGCTCCTACCAGGGCGCGAGCAGCGGGTCAGTCAACTAACGTACTTGACCGGGCGATTCCGCGCACTGCGCGGTGCGAAAGCCAGCTTGGGCCCTGCAAGCGGGATATCCCGGAGCCGTGTGCGGCCGCACACGGGAGCGACGCGATCTAGACTCTTGCATGGACAAGCCTCGCATCTTCCTGGGTTCGTCGGGAAAGCAGGAGAAGCTGGTCCGAGCGCTGACGCGGGGTCTCGAGGACGTTGCTCACGTCGAACCGTGGACGACGTCCTTCAATCCCGGGACCACCACGATCGAACGCTTGCTCGAGCTCACCAGTCAGGTCGACTTCGCCGCCTTCGTCTTCGCTCACGACGACTGGACGGCAGCCGGCGCCGCGGGCTCTCCGCTCCCAGACTCCGCACAAGCATCACCCCGAGACAACGTCGTCTTCGAGGCAGGCCTCTTCGGTGGGGTGCTCGGCATGCGCCGCACCTTCATCCTCCACGCCAGGGGTTCCAAGCTTCCGAGCGATCTGCTCGGCCTCACGTGCATTCGCTACGGCGAGACGACACCGACCGAGATCAGGGTCGTCATTCAGAAGCTTCGCCAGGCGATCGAGAACGAGGGCCGCGTCTCGCGCGTGGAGGGCTTGTGGTGGCAGTTCTCCCTGACGGCCCGCAGCCTGCGGGATCCTTCCGCGGTGAGCTTCGTGCGGATCTCGCGGGGCCACGACGGCGCGCTCGAGGTCACCGGCAGCGCATGGCAGGAGGACGGGCGACTGTCAGCGAGATACTGGAGCGAAGCCGTCCGGGAGAAGAAGGAGCCCTCGTCCGTCTTCTACTACTACCGGGGAGAGCGGCCGCTCGATCCCAATGCGCCCGAGCTCGAGGGGACCGGAGAGATCAAGCTCGAGTCCGCCGATCGCGCGTCCGGACATTTCACGATTCACGGCGACACACACCGGCGGGCGGATACCCGGACTGCAGGCGTTTACTGGCGCGCCGAACCCGGGGACGTGAGCATTCTCGACGGTCGCGACGATCGACAACGCGCAGCGCTCATCAGCGAGCGGCTGAAACAGTGCAAGTCGATCACGACCGGATGAGCGGGGCCCTCCTTCGAAACTCCTCACAATCGTGCTGGCGTGGGGCCGCCGACAGCGGCGGTTCGCGCCAGATCTTCCAGCCACCCCTGATTGGCCGCGCGTAGGTGGCGACGCAGGTACAGCCGCCCCAACCATGGCCACAGCCCTCGCTGCGTCTCGTGGCTCACGACGATCGTGCTCACGCCGTCGGGCGCGGGCTCGACCGTGAACGAGTGCTTGGCATGCAGTCCACGCGCATCCGCGAGGAAGGCGAACGAGCGCGGTCGTTCGGCGCTGACCACGGTGCTGCGCAGCACGACTGGGTGGGCCTTCCACTCGAAGGCACCGTCCGGGGATTGCGCCCGGCGCACCCAGCGGCAGGCGCGAAACCACGACGGCCAGCCGTCCACGTTGGCGAGCAGCTCCCACACACGCTCGGCACGCGCGTGGACCACGACCTCGTTGTGCACCACGATCGGGGGCTTGCGCGCTGGCCCGAGCAGCCACACGCCGATGCGGGCGAGCCACTCGCGCGGCGTGAACCGACCGGCAGCGGCGAGCAGCTTGTTCTTCAGGCCCGGGATCACCACCGCGCGCCCCCTGTCCAGCGCGCGAAGGCCGGCTTCGATGACCGGCCCGGGCTCGGCGAGCCGGCGGTAGATTGCGGTGTGGCCGACGTCGGCGCCCAGCGCCGCGACGAAGCCCGTGCGAGTGGGCCCCGGACACAGGGCTGTGACCGCCACACCAGCAGTTCGCGCCTCGGCCCATAGCGCCTGACTGAAGGACAGGACGAAGGCCTTACAGGCCCCGTACACCGCCTGGTAGGGCGCGGGCTGAAACGCGATCGTGGAAGCAACGTTGAGGATGCCGCCGCTGCGTCGCGCGACCATTCCGGGCAAGAAGGTACGGGCGAGCTCGACCACCACGCTGACGTCGACGGCCACCTCATCGAGCTCCCGTTTCGGGTCGGTATCCTGGAATGGTCCGTAGCTGCCAAACCCGGCGTTGTTGACCAGCACCTCAATCGGGCGCGCACCGACGTGCTCGAGCAGCGCGGACACGCCCGCCCCGGTTGCCAGATCCGCTGCGACCGTCTCGACCAGCACCCGGGGAGAGGCGCGACGGATCTCCTCGGCGGTTTCGTTCAATCGGACCAGGTTGCGGCCGGTCAGCACGAGCGACATGCCCTTGTCCGCGAGTCGGGCGGCGATCCCTTTGCCGAGCCCCGACGACGCTCCGGTCACGACGGCCCAGCGGTCCTGGTAGTGGATCATGACACCCGCTATTCAAAGCAACTTGCGTACCCTGGCAGATCCGTTGGACTTTGCGTTTCCTGCCAAATATCGCGACACGCGATCACGGGGATGGTGTACGGAGCGGCTTTGGTGGTGAGGACTTGAACTCCGTTTCTTACAAAGGTCTTACGGCGCTCGCCCTGCTGGGCTTGGTGATGTGCAGTCCCGCTGCGGAGGTCGGCGACTCCGACGTCGGTAGCAGCGAGGCGGCGCTCGGCGAACCGTTGAACTTCATCGTCCTTCTGACCGACGACCAGCGCTTCGACTCGCTGTGGGCGATGCCCATCTTGCAGCAGCGGCTCGCCGCCGAGGGCGTGAACTTCGTGAACGCCTATGTCTCGGTGCCGCTGTGCTGTCCGGAGCGCGCCAGCATGCTGTCCGGCGGCTTCCTGGCGCAGAACACGGGTGTGATCGCCAACATACCGCCCAACGGCGGCTTCGAGGGCTTCCCCGACGAAAACTCGATGGCCGTGGTGCTCCAGAACGGCGGCTACAAGACCGGCCTGATCGGCAAGTACATGAACGGCTACAACGCCGCCGACGGCTACGTGCCCCCGGGCTGGGACACGTGGTACTCGGTCGACGCCTTCGAGCTCGAGGAGACGCTGTGGCCCGAGGCGCAGTCGTTCATCGCCGCGCACGAGAGCGAGCCCTTCTTCCTCTACCTCGCGCCGGCCAATCCGCACCCGCCCGCAACGCCGGTGCCGGCGGACGCAAACCTCTTTCCGGACTACGTCTACAGCGATCGCGGCTACTCGGAGAGCGACTTTTCGGACAAGCCGAGCTGGTCCGCATCCACGAGGTCCGATCACGGCCCGGACGCCGCGGACGCCGCCGCCGAAGAAGAGCTGCACCGCAACATGCTGCGCTCGCTGCAGGAGGTCGATCGCGTCGTCGGCGCGCTGATGGACGATCTCGAGGCGCGCTCGATGCTCGACCGAACGGTGATCTTCTTCGCCTCGGACAACGGTTACCTGTGGGGCGAGCACGGCCTCTACGCCAAGCGCTACGTCTACGAGGAGTCGTCGCGCGTGCCGTTCGTCGTGCACATGCCCGGTGTCGCCGCTCGCGAGGACGACGCGCTCGCCGTCTCGAACCTCGATATTCCGGCTACCATCTACGACCTGGCGGGGATCGACTCGCCCACCGACGGCACCAGCCTGGCGGCGCGCCTCGCCGACCCAGCCGTGCCGCTCCGCGACAGCTTGTTGATCGAGCACTACGGCTCGGGATTTCCGTCCGTGGCCGCCGAGGTGTACGCCGCGCTGCGCAGCCGGGACGACCAGGGCAACTGGAAGTACGTGGAGTACGCCAGCGGCGACAAGGAGCTCTACGAGCTCGACAGTGATCCGTTCGAGCTCGATAGCCGTCACAACGACGCGACCCTGGCAAGCCGCAAGGCGAGCATGGCCGCCGAGCTCGCTCCGCAAAAGGGCGTCGCCATCACGAGCCTCGCGCGCAAGGCCAACGCCACGCAGGGCGCTACCTTCAGCCGCCAGCTCACGGCCTGGGGCGGGAACGGCCAGTACACCTGGTCGATCCTCGAGGGTGCCCTGCCCGGCACCGTCACGCTCAACACCTCCACCGGTAAGCTGAGCGGCGTGCCGGACGCTGTCGGCGACTACACGGTGCGGATCCAGGTCGCAGACACCAAGCTCGCGAGCTACGCCAATGAGCCGCAGCGCTTCGTGCACGAGCTCACGATCAGCGTTGCTGCCGGCGGTGGCGGAGGCACGGGTGGAAGCGGCGGAACCGGCGGAACCGGCGGCTCTGGAGGCAACGGCGGCGTCGCGGGAACCAGCGGCAGCGCTGGCACCGCAGGAACGGGCGGCACTACCGCGATGGGCGGCGCGGGCGGAGACGGAGCCGGCGGCGAAACGACGCTAGGCGGAGCCGGTGGCGATGCGAACGCAGGCGGAGCCGGTGGCGACGCGACTGCAGGCGGAGCCGGCGGCGAAGCACCCGTCAGCACTGGTGGCGCGCCCATGGAACCGAGCGGCGGCAACGCCGGTGTTCCCACAGCCGAGGGCGGCGCGCCCACGAGCGACAGCGGCGGTGCGGCCGGCACGCCAGCGAGCGACGACGGCGGTACTGGCGCGACCGCGGAGGGCGGCGCTCCGCACACGAGCGACGGCGGCAAGGCCGGTGCTCCCGCCGAAGCCGGCGCCACGGCGAACGACGCCGCGACGAGCGCGGACGACAGCGGCTGTGGATGCCGCGTTCCGAACCAGCGAACGAGCTCGCCGGCTGGTCTCGGGTTGCTCCTCGCCCTCGCAGCGCTCGCCCGCCGGCGGCGTCGGTAACGCGAGGCACGGATCGTGCGACCCGGGGGGTAACGCCATGAGCGAGAGCGAACTACCCACGGTTCACGAGCCGCTCGAACCGATAAGGCAGCCGTATCACTACCCGAGGGGACCCGAGATCCGAGATCCGGGCTTCGTTTTGTGGAGAAACCTGGCCATCGCGATCTGCGTGATGATCGCGTGCGGGCTGATCGTGATGCTCTACTTCATGGCCCACGGACGCTTCTTGTGACCGTGCGGCACGTGGCGTAGAGCCCCGGCGGGCGGAATTGCCGAGCCAGGGCCTTGCTAGACGGCGAGTCTCATCCGTCGAGACGGACGCTCTTCGTCGACGAAGTAAGCGAACCTCAGCGTCATGTGGCAGCAATGCGGGCAGCGCTCGGGACGATCCCGAGCCAGCACCAGCTGACGACAGGCGGTACACAACAACACGGCAGTTGAACGGTTACTCTCCTGAGTGGCGCGCGGCATCGGCCCAAACTGCCTGTCTCAATCGATGTCGTCTACAGGTGAATTCACCCAGCCTTTTGCGACGTAGCGGCAGATTCCGCGAACACTCGCCGACGCCTGGACTTCTTGTTGGAGTTCGATCTCAGACGTCGAGCCGCGCCGCTGCGTCGCGCTGTGTGAACTCGAACATCTCGCCGTGCGCCAGCGCGGTGATGCCGGCAAACTCGTCGATCAGCCTGCGGTAAGCGTCGGCCACGGGCCTGGGTTTCCGGTCCATGTCGAACAGGCCGCAGGGGTTGAGCCGGCCGCGCTTCTCGGCGAGCTGGATGTCCCAATCCACCTGGTCACCCAGGCTGTACCAGGTGAAGCCGACCACCGGGACTCCGTCGCGCCTCATGCGCAGCACGTTGACCCACTGCTTCCAGAGCCAGCCCGGAGCCGCGTCGGGGTCGAACAGGTTGGTTTCGGTGTGCATCACGGGCTTGTAGTAGCGGTGGTAGTAGCGCAGCGTGATCAGGTACCAGCCGAGCACGTCCTCGCCGTACGTGACCGACCCGTCGGGCAATAGGAGCTTCTCGTTGTGCCCGTAGTAGTCGTTGCCCGTGACCTGGAACCCGGCCGGGGCCGTGCGCATGAACCACATGAACTCGTCCCGGGTCAGGCCGTTGTCCTGGCAGAACATCAGGACGTCGGCGTCCGGCGACTTCGAGTAGAGC
>DATLIL010000277.1:0-10193 GCA_035539475.1 Polyangiaceae bacterium | reverse complement strand
GCGGGTTGACCCACTCCCCCATTGCTCTGTTGCTATGCTGACTTCTCGCCGCGAGACCC
The DNA here is from genome assembly GCA_035539475.1 of Polyangiaceae bacterium. Lineage (GTDB taxonomy): Bacteria > Myxococcota_A > Polyangia > Polyangiales > Polyangiaceae > PMG-095. The sequence continues at coordinate 10,134 of DATLIL010000277.1, read as the reverse complement.
CTTCCACGACGTGAAGGGCGAGGACGGCGTCTAGGGGAGTTCAGCGCACCACGACAATGCCCTGCGCTTCGACGGCGCGGATGATCTCGTCGCGGTGGAGGTCCCAGAGATCGCCTGGATCGAGGTCACGCGTCGTGCCGTCCACGAGCTCGAGACGCCAGACCTCCTGCGCAACGCTACTCTTACCGACGCTCGCAATGCGGATGCGACGGAGCTCGGCGAAGGTGAAGCCCTTGCGCGTCGGCGAAAACCAGAAGCCGGTTCGCTGCTCGACGCTGTGTTGATCCACGGTGATCTCGTCCAGCACCAGCAGCGGGCCGAACACGACGCCGAACGCAACTGCACCCACGAGCACGGCGATGCCGAGTGGACGCAGCGACTTGTACCAGGTGAGCACGATGCCGGCGGAGAGCCAGACGCACGCGATGACTACCGGGATCAGCTGGAGGTAGAGCGGGAAGTGGAGGGTCAGGCCCTCACTAGACTAGCGCCGATCGCTCAGTGCTCTTTGCGCAGCACCACGCTGCGGCCTTCGCCGAGCATCCAGCGCAGGCTCTGCTCGTCATCGAGCTTGAGCACGACGGTGTCGGGCTTCTGATCTTTGCGGTCGACCGTGAGCCGCACGTCGTTGTGGTGGACGCTGGCGACGCGGTAGCGCCCGCTGCGTGGCTCCTCGGCAGGGATGGAGACGGTGAGCGACGAGCCGGCGAACTCGAAGAGCAGACCCTTGGCCCAGCCGGTGGCGGCCGCCATGTCGCGATCGTCGAAGTTCTCGACGGTCTGACCCAACCAGCGGCCCTCGAGCTTTCGTTCGAGCGGGTGCCCGCAGCCCGAGAGCAGCCCGACAGCCAGAATTGCCAATGAAATCCCCGCGGGGAGACGCATGAACCGAATGGTACGGCCCTGCGCCTACACTTGACTACATTTTGGCGCGCTTATCTAAGTGGCTGCTCAGCGACCGAGCTCGAGCACGCGGGTGAGCTCGATGCCGCGCTGGCTGGTCGCGAAGCGGACGCCGCTGACTGCGCCGCGCGTGCAGGCGTCCACGGCCGGGTGAAGGGGTGGGTCGAAGCCCTGAACCGTCACTTTGCCGTCGGGACGCACCGAGAGGACGATGGTGGAGCGCACGCTCACCTGCACGCCGTCCTTGGCGGCCGTGTGGCGCGCGAAGCAACCCTGAGCGGCGGATTGAATGCGGCTCACTCCGGCTTCGACGTCGCCGATGGTCGGTTCCAACGGACCGGTGCGACGCGGAGCTGCGGTTGCGTGCGCGTGACTGGGCTCCGGCGCTGGCTCGGGCTTGCTCGCGCTGAAGCTCTTGCTGGCGGGCGCGACGAGCTTCACCGCGGGCGCGGATGGGCTGCTCACCGAAACGACGCCTTCGCGCACGCTGACGTCGACGCTCTCGCCACGTCGCTCGACGCGGAACTTGGTGCCGTGCACGGCGACGCGGACGTCACCGGCTTCCACCACGAACGTCTCTGGCGTCTGGTCGGGTGTCACCTCGGCGTCCACGCTGCCGCTCGCGAGCTCGATCACGATGAGCTCGCCGTCGCGTCGCAGGCGGGCGCTGCTGTCGGGCTCGAGCGTCCAGAGCGCACGTCCGCTGTGCTCGACGCGCAGCGCTTCGGCAGTGGTGCGGAGCTCGCTGCCGGGAGCAAGCGCGTCACCGGCGATGGCGTTCAGCGGGCTCGTCTCCGTAGTCGCCGCGGGTACCTCGGTCAGCAGTGGGATCGGCTCGGTGTGCGGGCGGAAGTACAGCGCGACGGCCACGCCTGCTGCGACGGCAAACGCCGCATACGTGGCGGGATGAATGCGCTTCTTCGGGATCTCGATCGGGTCTTCGAGCCGCGCGAAGAACCCTGCCTCGAGCGCGGTCCAGTCGCGCTCGGGCTGCGGCAGGCTGCGCTCGTCCGCGATCAGACGAGCGAGCAGCTTGGACTCGGCGTCGTTGCGCTTCATCGTGCCGGCTCCCGCGCGGGCAGCCGCGGCTTGGGGCGATCGCTGTCGGCTGCCGAGAGCTCGTCTGCGATGCCCGCCAGCAGGGGGTCTTCGCGCATCAGCGCCATGAGCTCGCGTCGCGCGTAGAAGAGACGGGTCCGCACCGTGAGGACCGGCGCTCTCACGATCTTGCCGATCTCCGCCGGTTCGATGCCTTCGAGCTCGTGCAGCACGAACACCGCGCGCTTCTTGTCGCTCAGCTTGTCGAGCAGTCGATACAGCGCGGCGACCCGGCGGCTCTTGGCCATCTCGTCATCGGGCAGCAGCTGCTCGGAGGGCAGGGGTGACCAGGGCGGTGGCTCGCCCAGCAGGGGACGGCTGCGCAAGGTTCTGCGGTGCATCAGCACGACGTTGACCGTCACGCGATAGAGCCAGGTGCCGAAGCGGCTCTGTCCGCGGAAGTCGGGCAGGCTGCGGTGCACCTGCACGAAGGCTTCTTGCAGCAGGTCGTCCTGATCGCTCGGGCGCACACCGAGGCGCTGGATCAGTCGCGCGACGCTGCCGCGATGACGACGGAAGAGCGCGCTGAAGGCTAGCGAGTCGCCGCTCTGGCAACGCGCGACGAGCTCTTCGTCGTCGTCCACGCCACCTAGGGTAGCCCGGGCGGGTCGCGCCGGCAGGTCCGGCCAAGCGGCAACGTAGAGCAGGCTCACCTACCCTTCGTTGCCGCTGCCCGGCGCTGTTTTCACGCGGCGTGCGACAGGCCGCGGAAGCTCCCGTCTTCGCTCAGAAAATGGTCTTGAGGTCGACCGGCTTCTTCTTCTTCTGCTCGAGCACCCGGTTCAGGGCGCGGAGCACGCGCGTCTTGGCCGGCCCGGTGACGGGCTTGCCGGCAGTGACGGAGGCCATCAGGCGCGGCGTGACGGGGCGCCCCGAACGGCGCTTCACGGGCTCCTTGGCCTCGCCCTCGGCGGCGGCGGGCGCCTTGCCGCCTTTGGCCTGGCGCTTCGCGAGCTTGGCTTTCCGATCTTCGGGGCCGAGCTTCTCGAGCTGGAAGGAGGCGACGATCAGGCGTCGCGGGTCGATTTTGTTATCCTGAAGGAACTGGACGAACTTGTTGGCCATGAGTGTCTTCCCGCGCGCCGAAACAAGACCGTCGGCTCCGCGTCAGAGGGCCGGAACCATAGCCACGGCCGGATGAACCGTCCAGGGAGGTTAGTTTGAGTCAGGTTCTCGCCGCCGCCCAAGCCGTTCTGCAGCGCCTCGGCGCCCCGCTCGCCCCCAAGCCGATCGGGCTCGTTCTAGGTTCCGGGCTCTCCAGCCTGGCCGATGAGCTGGAGGCCAGGGTCACGATCCCCTACCGCGACATCCCCGGCTTCCCCCCGCCGGCAGTGCCCGGACACGCCGGCATGCTCCACGTGGGGTCGCTCGAGGGTGTGCCCGTCGTCTGCCTCGCGGGTCGCGTCCACCTCTACGAGGGCCACCCGATGGACGCCGTCGTGCTCGGGGTCCGGCTCCTGGCCGAGCTCGGTTGTCCCGCCGTGCTGCTGACCAACGCGGCAGGTGGGATCACCAGTGAGATGTCGCCGGGCGACCTGATGCTGATCCAGGATCACTTGAACCTGACGGGGCACAACCCGCTGGTGGGGGTGCACGACGGCAGAGGTCCGCGCTTCCTCGACCTGTCGTGTGCTTACGATCGCAACCTGCGCGAGCTGGCTCGGCGCAGCGCCCGCGACGTCGGCGTACGCCTCGGGCAGGGAATTTACGCAGGGCTGCTCGGCCCGAGCTACGAGACCCCGGCGGAGGTGCGCATGCTTGCCGCGTTCGGTGCAAATGCCGTCGGTATGAGCACCGTGTGCGAGGTGATCGCACTGCGTCAGCTCGGCGTTCGCGTGGGGGCGATCAGCGTGATCACGAACTATGCAGCAGGCCGAACCGACCGCGCGCTGGACCACGGCGAGGTCGAGCAGATCGCCGGCCAGGCGCGTGGTAAGCTTTCAGCTCTGGTCACCCGCTGGGTAAAGCTGATTGCAGAGAAGGCTCGATGAGTCTGGCGCTTAGCCCCGAGCTCGAACGCTTGATCGCGCTGGCCCGCGAGGTGCAGAAGCGGGCCTACGCGCCCTACTCCCGCTTCCTGGTCGGCGCCGCGCTCGAGACTCGGTCGGGTAAGTTTTTCAGCGGCTGCAACGTCGAGAACGCCACCTACGGCGCGACCATCTGCGCCGAGCGTGGGGCGATCATGCAGATGGTCGCCGCCGGTGAGCGCGAGCTCGTGCGGGTGGCCGTGGTCACGGACGCGCCCGAGCCCGCCATGCCCTGCGGCATCTGCCGCCAGGTCCTGGTCGAGTTCGGCACCGACGTCGAGATCGCCTGCGCCGTTCCGAGCGGCGTGCGCGTGCTCACCCTGCGCGAGCTCTTCCCCGAACCGTTCAGGCTCAAGCCATGACCCGCGGCCGCCACGTCCCTCTGGTGATCCCGAGCACGCCACCCGAGGTCGTGGTCTACGACGAGCCGCAGACCTGTCCCTACCTGGACGGCAAGACGGCGGTGCTGCCGCTGAGAGTGCCGACGCGCATGCTGCGCGCCAGCGAGTTCGATCAACGCCTCGAGCAGGGTGATCGCCGCCAGGGCATGTTCCTGTATCGCACGGCCTGCCCGTCCTGCCGCGCGTGTGAGCCGATCAGGCTCGACACCGAGACGTTCACGCCCAATCGCAGCCAGCGCCGTGTGCTGGCTCGCGGCGACGCCGAGCTCCGGGTCGAGATCGGCACACCCGTGGCCGACGCACGCCGGGTGGAGCTCTACAACCTGCACAAGGAGCTGCGCAGGCTCGGCGACAGTCAGACGGGCATCGACCTCGACGGCTACCGCGAGTTTCTCGTGATGACCTGCTGCGACAGCTTCGAGATGCGCTACCTCGACAAGAGCGGCGCGTTGATCGGGGTCGCGCTGGTGGATCGCGGCAGCGCCGCGCTCTCGGCCGTTTATTGCTACTACGATCCGAGCGTGCCCAAAGTCAGTCTGGGCACCTATTCGATCCTGAAGCAGATCGAGCTGTGCAGGAGCTGGAACCTGCGTTACCTGTACCTCGGTCTGTACATCGCGGACTGTGATCGCATGCGTTACAAGTCACGTTTCCTGCCCCACGAGCGCCTGATCGACGGCCGCTGGGTGGAATACGGAAGATCCGAGTAGCCAAGGTGTCGGGCGAGGCTAGACCCGTGTCCTGGATGAACCCGGCAGGCGGGCTGCGCTATCACCTGCGCGGCTTCCGCCACGCCAATGGTTTGTGGTGGCCATTTCGCTTTGCGCTCGCCGAGTGGCTCTACGCCTGGCAGCCGCCCGAGCGCACGCTCGTGGTTGTCGGGCCCAGCGCCGGCTACTGCCTCGAGCCGCTGACGCTCGAGCGCTTCGATGAGCTCGTCTGCCTCGAGCCCGATCCCGTGGCGCGTTTCCTCTTCGCGCGCCGCCTGAAGCGCGCGCCGCTCGAGCGCCGTCCGCGGCTGCGCTTCGAGACGCGCGATCAGATCCTGGGAGACCCCGCGCGCTTCGCGGCGTTCCTGGCGGAGCAGGGCGACGCAGCCGTCCTGTTCTCGAACTTCATCGGCCAGGTAAAGGTGCTGCTGAACGTCGAAGGTCCCGACGCGCGGCTCGACGCCGTGAAACACGGTGTCGCCAGGGCGCTCGAAGGCCGTTCCTGGGCGAGCTTTCACGATCGGGTATCCAGCGATCTCCGGCCCGACGCGCGCGAGGTGCTCGAGATCGAGCGGCGCCTCACGGACGAGGAGATCGTGGAGACTTTCTACGGCGGCCACACCGCCGATCAGGACGACGGCGTGATGATCGGCGCTGACGGCTACAAGCCCCTGCTCGATCACATGACCGACGGGTTCTTCCCGGCGGATGGCCCGCATCGCTACTTCGTGTGGGAGCTCGACCCCGGCTACTACCACCTGATCGAAGCCACCTCTCGCGTCCAATCTGCAGGAGCTGGTGGCACGGGCACTGCACCTCGCTAGGGGATGTCACTCCAGAACAGCGTGGCCGTCGCCGGGAGCACGACCACTCGGGAGAGCACGGCCATCGCCGGTGCGGCGCGGACCTCGCGCAGCGTGGCGGTAGCGGGCAGTTACGGAACGCAGGGCAGCGTCGGCGTTGCCGGCAGCAGCGCAACGCTCGCCAGCGTGGCCGTTGCGGGCAGCAGCGGTACGGTTGCCAGCGTGGCTGTCGCCGGCAGCGCGCTGACGCTCTTTGGCGCCGCGCTGGCCGGCTGTGTGCTCACGGCGCTGTGCCGTAAGTGTCGCGGTTGCGTGGCGTGCCTCGCCTGCGTCGATTGCGTCGACTGTGTGGGCTGCGTCGGCTGTGTCGGGCTGCGCGGGGCGGTCGGTAAGGTCGGCGTGAGCCGGCGCTTCAGAAGATGACAGAGGCCTGCAGGCCGGCGTTCCACCACGGAATGGAGTCTTCGTCCTCCCCGCCTGCAAGCCAGGTGTAGCCGGCGTGTGCGCCGAACTCGATCACGGGCAGCAGCGTGAAGTCGAGCGAGAGCCCGACGTCACCGGTGCTCGCCGTGCGCGACGGCACGAGCGGGTTGTCGGTCGAGGCGTGGCCGACGCCAAAGTGCGCGTACACACCGGGCTCGAGGATCTTCAAGAAGCGCAGGCGGCCGCCGACCACGCCGCGGTAGAGGCTGGTATCGAGATCGGAGAGCGAGTGGTAGGTGCCGCCGATCTCCGGGATCAGCGACGCGAATATCACGTCGATCTCGTAGCCGAGGCGCAGCCCGCCGCCGAAGCCGGTCCACGACTCGTCCTCGACGTCGGCGCTGATCCAGTCGAGATCGGCGCTGAGTTGTGCCTTGCCGACGCCGCCCGACGCTTCCGCGCAGTGGCTCCACGTCAGAGCGAAGCCGACAGCCAACGCAGCCAGGGCAGAACGGCACAACGAGTGACGCATGCCCCTGGCGTAGCAACCAGCGTGCCGTGTGGCAGCTGTCTCAACCTGCCACGGTCGGCAGCGATGCAGCGAACTCTTCGATGCGTTTGCAGAGCTCGCGCGGAACTTCGAGTGGTGGAAAGTGCGACGTCGCGGCAAGGCGGTGCAGCGAGAACCAGGGGTGCTCCGCGGCGTAGCTCTGCTGTGCAGCCAGCAGCGCCGGATCCGTTGGAGCGCCGTCGGCCCCTCTCTGCGTGACCTACGCCGCGCTTGCCTTGCGGCTCGCGATCACTGCCGGCAAGAGCGCGAACGCCGAGAAAATGGCGAGCAACACGAGCGTCGGCACCAGAGCATCCCAGCCCAGGTGTTTGCTGATCTGGGGCACGGCCAGGCCAGAAATCATGCCGCCCACCGAGCCCACACCGTTGACGAAGCCGGTCGCCATGGCGGCTGCGTGCGGCCCACCAGCGTCCTGCGCGGCGGCGCCCGAGAGCAACGAGTCCGGGGCGAACAGCATGGCGCCGACCAGGCCGAGCGCGAGCCCGTTCCAGAGCAGCCCGGCATGCGCCGCCTTCGTATAGATGAGCAGGGCCACGGCGAGACCGACCAGGGCGACTGCCGAGAGCTGTGAGCGCGGAATGCGACGCAGGCGATCGGACAGGATACCGATCACGATCACCCCGATCACACCGCCGGCATCGAAAGCTTGCGACAGGCGCTGGGCGACGACCTTGTCATAGTGCAGCGCCGTCGCGAGGTAGTACGGCAACCAGAACAGCAGCGTGTAGCGGATGAACTTGATGAAGAAGTAGCTGGCACCGAACGACCACAGCTCGCCGCTCCTCAGCACGGCGCGCTGAGCCGCCTTGCGCTCGGCAACGGCCTCGGGTGACGGCGTCTCGTTTTCCGCGCGAGCGGCCGCCTCGCTGCCTGCCGCGCTCGGGCCGGGCCTGAGCAGCAGGTAGACGAGCACGCCCACGATGGCCATCACCGCCGCCGGCACGAAAAAGGTGCTGCGCCAGCCGTATGCCCCGAGCAACTCGGCGCAGATCAGGCCTGCAGCGATGCCACCCACCTGGTAGCAGGTCGCCCAGAAGGCCATCACCGTGCCTCGGTTCTGCGGCGTGGTCCATTCGGCCATGGCTCGCGTGGTGCCTGGCCAACCCGTCGACTGGGCGAAGCCGTTCAAGAGGTAGAGACCACCGAAGGCCAGCGCACCGCTCACGGAGCCGAAGGCCGCGCAGGCGGCGGCCGAGAGCAGCATGCCCACGCTGACCAGCCGGCGCGCGCCGATACGGTCCCCCAGAAAGCCGCTCACGAACTGACCGAGCGCATAGGCGCCGAGGTAGGTCGTGTCGATGACGCCGAGCGCTGTCTCGCTGACCCCGAGCTCCTCGTGGATGGATTTCTTGGAAGCCGAGAAACCCTTCCGGCCCATGTAGTAGGTCGCGTAGGCGACCCAGCTGACGGCCCAGGCGGTCGGCGCTGCAAAACGCCCTCGGCCTTGCATGCGGCGAGGGTTCTCTGCCCGCTGCTAGCCGTCAAGTCGCGTACGTGACAGGTTGGAGACATCGCCGATGCGCGTGGTTTCACTGGCCTGCTCGAACACCGAGATCGTCTGCGCGCTGGGCGCAGCCGAGCTGCTCGTCGGGGTCGATGACCACAGCGACTATCCGGCCGAGGTGGTCGGGCGCTTGCCGCGAGTGGGCCCCGATCTCAGCGTCGACATCGACCGGATCGCGGCTTTGAAGCCGGATCTGGTACTGGCGTCGCTGACCGTGCCCGGGCACGAGCGCAACGTGGCCGCCCTGGCCGCGCGCGGCTTGCCCTTCATTGCCCCGGAGCCGCGACGTCTGCTCGACGTGTACGACGACATCCACCTCATCGGCCGAGCGCTCGAGCGCAGCGCCGAGGCAGACGCCCTCGTGCAGTCGATGCAGGCGGACATCACCCCCGAGCTCGGGGGTGAGCTCCCGAGCGTCCTCGTGGAGTGGTGGCCAAAGCCGGTGATCGCTCCCGGCCGTGAGAGCTGGGTGACGGACCTGCTCAGGGCAGCCGGTGGTCGGAACCCACTCGCCGAGCGCGACGTCAAGAGCACACCGCTCAGCGACGACGAGCTCCGTGCGCTCGACCCCGAGGCCGTCGTCATCTGCTGGTGTGGTGTCCGCTTCGAGAAGTACCGGCCCGACGTGGTGCAGCGTAGGCCGGCGCTGCAGGGCGGTACGGCCCTGCGTCGCGGCAACGTCTTCTGCATCCCGGAGGCCTATCTCGGACGGCCGGGCCCGCGGTTGGTGGAGGGCTTCCGAGCGCTCTCCGCGGTGGTCCGAAGCTGCCTCGAGCGCCGCGGCTGATTCTCAGCGAAATTGGGGGTTTGACCGGCCCGGGCGCCCCCGATATCGTTTCTCTCTCGCCCTCAGCCGAGCTTGCATAAGGCCTCGGGCCCAACACAAAGATGTCGACCAAGGTTCTGATCTTCGAGAGCGACGCCCCCTTCGCCGAAGAACTCAGGAACGGGTTCAGCGGAATCGGTTGCGCGGCCACCGTCGTGGATGACGCAAACGTGGGCCTGCAGACCGCCGCACGGGAGCGTCCCGACCTGATCCTGCTCGCCATCGAGCTGCCTCGCATGAACGGCTTCTCGGTGTGCAACAAGCTCAAGCGCGACGCTGGCCTGAAAGACGTGCCGCTCATCATCATGAGCAGCGAGTCGAGCGAGGAGACCTTCGAGCAGCACCGCCGCTTGCGCACGCGCGCCGAGGACTACGTCCACAAGCCGGTGACGTTCAACGACATGCTGCTGCGCGCGAAGAACTTCGTGCCGTTCGCGCTGCCGGCGGTGGCCCCGCCCGAGCCCGAGCCCGAGTCGTCCAGCGAGATCATCGACGACGAGGTCGTGATCGACGAGGAGCTCGATCTCGAGGAGGTGCCGGCCTCGCTGGCGGCGCCGGTCAACGGCGCTGCGCTGCACACGCCCTCGGAGGAGCCGGAGCCGCCGACGCAGGCGCTGCCGGCGGTGGATCTCGACGCTCTCGAACAGCAAGCGCTGGCGCAGGCCGAGCAGCAGCAGGTCGAAGCTGCCGCCGAGAGCGGCGAGGTCGTGCTCGACGACGTGGAGCTCCGCGACCTCCGGCTCGCCGATCTCGACGTCGGCGATTTCGACGTCACCGAGCTCCACGTCGTCGAGCACGACCTCGCCGCTCTCGGCGGCAGCTTCGACCTGCTGCTGCTCGGCCTGCGCCAGCGCTTGCTGTTCGAGAG
>DATLIL010000276.1:0-2142 GCA_035539475.1 Polyangiaceae bacterium | reverse complement strand
ATCGAGAAGCGACTGTGCCCGGAGCGCCGCGCCAGCTCGACGAGCGATGTGCCGCCGCGCACCTGACGCAGCAGCGCGGCCACACCGTGGCGTGCTCCCAAGTCGACCTCATGCAGCGCTTCCGGTAGCGTGCCGCCGAAGAAGCGAGCCAGTGAGCTGCGCCCCGCCTCGGCATCCCGCTTGGCGAGCGCGAAAGCCTCGCGCGCCAGCGGGAAACAGATACCGGTCTCCCAGCGGTAGGCGATGTTGCTGCTGTAGCCCAGGCGCTTGCTGAAGCTGCGCTGGGAGCGACGGCCGCGCAGAAATCTGAGCCAATCCGCTGCGATTTGCTCGAAATTCATGTATGCATGATATGCACATTAGGGAGCCATTTGTGCGCACTAAATGTGCAGTGCGTGCATTGACCAGCGCTCAGCGCGGGCGCATGGTGAGCGATAGATGGTGAAGCGGAGGTTGCTCGGCCCGATCACGGCGCTCTTGCTGGCGCTCACGCCGTCGTGTCTGGGCGGCCAGACGGGGCAGCCCGATTCGGCGACGGGCTGCGAACCGCGCGCGCTGCCGGTCGGATCCAGCTGGCAGGGTCGTACTGCCGCTGAGCTGGCGGCGGCCTTCGAAGGAACGCACCGAGCATCGCTCGACTGGCGAGAAGAGGCGCTCTCGTCTCAGCAGCAAACTCCGGTCGCGTTCGAAGACGCGATCGCCATCTCGATTCGCGCCTCGGGCGCGGCCGGCACGCTGGTGAGCTGCGATCGAGCCCTGGATATCGCCGTGCAGGTCGAAGTCACGACCAGCGAGAGTGGGCTCCGCGAAAGTGGCATCGGCACCTTGAGCTTCACGAAAGTCGAGCCAGTGCTCACGGCGGAGCTCTCGTTCGACGGCGCTACGCTCGTGCTGTTCGCGACCATGACACAGACGGACGCGGCGCTCGCGCCGCAAGGGTGGTTCGTCCCGCAAGTTGCGGGAGCACCGGGCGGTTCCGCGAGGATTCGCTGAATAAGGCCAGGAGAGGTAGGAAGCAATGAACGGGCATCGCATGCGCGCATGGGGTTTGGTGGCGGTGGTGAGCCTGGTGCTGGCCGGGGGAGGGCCGGCGTGCACGCTGACGCAGGAGGAGTGTGCGTGCCCAACGTATGCATGCGTGAACGAGGCGCGGCTCGCGGGGGAGCTCGCGCTGCCGGAGGATACCGGCGGTGTCAGCGTGAAATACTGCAGCGAGGTGGACTGCGTGGACGGCAAGTTGGACTTGACTCAGGTGGGGACGGAGGCGAGCTGCGTGGGTCAAGACTCGCCCGGTTTTGGCAGCGAGGTGTGTTTCACGCGTGACGCCGCCGGTCAGGTGCAGGTCTCGGCGGGGCTGCAGCGGGGAGAGGACGGAACGCTTCCGCCGGACGGCGAGCGCTACACGCTCACGATCGTCGATGAGGCGTCGGGCGACACGTTGCTCGAAGAGACGCGCGAGGCAGACTATGCGGTCACGCGCGAAGATTGCTGCCACGTGTGCTGGAGCGCGGAGATGGCCTTGTGAGCATGCGTCGGGCCACGCCGCGGCTGGCACACCGTGGTGAGCCCGTGCGGGGCTGGGCGTGGCTGATGCTGCTTCTGCTGCCAGCCTGCGGCGAAGCCCAGCCGGAAGCGACGTGCGATGCGCAGTGTGGCGGCGGCACGAGTCTCAGCGGCAGCATCGCGCTACCGAAGGAGACGCAGCTCATCGATGCCGCGTTTTGCTACCCCGCGGGCTGCATCACGGGCATCCTCGACTTGCAAGGATCTGGTCCAGATACGGTCTGTGTGAGCGCGGACTCGGAGACCGGGCAAATCCGCGTATGTGCGAAGCGTGTCGCAGCGGAGGCTCTCGAGGTGGAGGGCGTCTTGGAGACGTGGGGCGGTCGGCCCCGTCCCTCCGCAGGTGAAGCCTTTAGTTTGCGCCTGGCCGAGCACGACTCCGGCGCGGAGGTGCTCAACGAGCGACAGCGCGCCCCGGAATACACGCCGCACGAAACCTGCGGTCAGACATGCTGGAGCGCAGCGATGACGTTCTAGCGCGCCCGAGCCTGCTACGCTCGGGCCGTGACGGACACCGCCCTCGAGCAAGCGCGCCGGCATTACGCCGCCAAGGAGTGGCGCCAGGCGCACGACGTGCTC
>DATLIL010000275.1:0-4798 GCA_035539475.1 Polyangiaceae bacterium | reverse complement strand
TGCTAGTACAGAGCGAACGCAATTCGGATACGGAGCTCGAGCGCATCGTCGCCGAGGAAGAGGCTTGCCTGACCCGGGTCCTCGGCCGGCTGGCGGAGCGAAAAAACGAGCGCGATAAGCCCCGTCCGGACCTTGCGAACTACGACGTTCGACTGCTCGAGTTGCGAGACCAGATCGCTTCGGCTCGCCTCGAAGACATCCCCCCTCTGGTGCAGGAGATGGAGCGGCTGCAGATGCTGGCCAACCACCTGCGCGAGACCGAGGCCGTCGAGATCGACAGTCGTTCGCCCTACTTCGGCCGAATGGTGCTCGAGGAGAACGGCAAGCGGCGCGAGGTCCTGATCGGCAAGGCCACCTACCTCGACACCAAGTTCGGGGTGCGTATCGTCGATTGGCGCGACGCGCCGGTGAGCAGGCTCTACTACCGTTACGAAGAGGGCGACGGGTACGACGAGGTTTTCGGCGAACGAGAGGTCTCGGGCGAGGTGGTCACCCGCCGGAGCGTCGTGATCCACGACGGCCAGGTCCGCCGCATCGCGACGCCCCAGGGCACGTTCGTGCGCTCCAGCGCGGGCTGGCGCAGGCTCGACAGCGCGGCATCGCGTCTGACCGGCGGCGCGGGCAAGGCGCTTCGCCCCGAGCAACATCATCGACCGGGCAAGCTCGGCGTCGGCAACGATGGCACCGAGGACAAGCACCTGCGCGAGATCACGGCGCTGATCGACGCGCGTCAGTTCGATCTGATCACGCGCGCGGATTCCGGCTTGGTGGTGATCCAGGGCGGCGCCGGCAGCGGCAAGACCACCATCGGGCTGCACCGGCTGGCGTACCTCGCATTCCGTGATTCTCGCCGGTTTCGGCCGGACCGCATGCTCGTCGTCGTCTTCAACGACGCTCTGGTCCGCTACATCTCGCAGGTCTTGCCTGCGCTCGGCATCCAGGGCGTGGCGGTCCGCACTTACGTCGACTGGGCGCGCCGGATGCGCGAGTCGCTCTATCCGCGCCTGACCGATCACTACCGTGAAGACACGCCCAGCGTGGTCACCCGCCTGAAGAAGCACCCGGCCATGCTGCGTGCCGTAGACGCCTACGTCACGGGCCTGGCCGCGGAGATCGAGCAAGGCCTGAGCGAGAGCTTTGCCCCGGGCGTAGAGACCTGGCGCAAGAACGCCGGTCGTCCCCTCGCCCACCGCCTGCACGCGGTGGCCGCGCTCGGCGAAGGCGACGCCGGAAAGGCCCTCACCACCGACCAGCGTGTGGCGCTCGAGGGCATCACGAAGAACGGTCTCCGTCGCACGCGCGACGTCGTGGGCGCCTGGGCCGACTTGTTGTCGGACCGCAGCGCGCTCGGAGCCTGGTTCGGCGAATTCGCGCCGGGTGAGTTCACCCCCGGCGCCCTCGATCGCGCGCACTCGTATTGCGCTCAGAACTGCCACGAAGTGGTGACCGACTTCGAGAGCCGAACGCCGATCCGGGATTCCAAGTCGCGGGGCTTGCGCCGAAAAGACAAGGACAACGAGCAGGCGGATCTATCGAGCGAGGACGACTTCGAGAACGACGCCGATCCCTCGCCGCGCACGGGCGTCGACGGCCTGGACATCCACGAGAAGGCCGCGCTCGACGTCGAGGACGACACCCTGCTCCTGATGCTGCACCAGAAGCTGCGCGGTCCCCTGACACGCGGTACCACGGGCAAGGATCCGATCGTGTACGAGCACGTGCTGATCGACGAGGCTCAGGACTACAGCCCCACCGAGCTGTCCGTGATCTTCGAGACGGTGAGCAAGGCCAAGAGCATCACGCTCGCAGGCGACGTGCAGCAGCGGCTCTTGCTCGACAACGGCTTCTCCGACTGGAACACGGTGCTCGGCGAGCTCGGCATGTCACACGTCGAGGTCGAGCCGCTCAAGCTCAGCTACCGCTCCACGTACGAGATCGTGCAGTTCGCGCGCGCGGTGCTGGGGCCCCTGGCCTCGCCGGAGGAGCCTGTCGCGCCGCGGCACGGGGCCCCGGTGGAACGGTTCGAGTTCGGACACGCCGGCGACGCGGTGGCGCATCTGTCCGAAAGCTTGCGCGAGCTGATGCAGACCGAGCCCAGTGCCTCGGTCGCTGTCATTGCCCGCTATCCCGAGCAGGCCGACGCCTACTTCCACGGGCTGCAGCGCGCCGAGGTGCCGTACCTGCGCCGCGTGGCCGATCAAGATTTCTCGTTCAAGGCCGGCATCGACGTCACCGACGTACGCCAGGTCAAGGGCCTGGAGTTCGACTACGTGGTGCTGGTCGACGTCTCCGACAACGCCTATCCGGACGAGGACGAGGCCCGTCACCTGGCTCACATCGGCGCCACGCGCGCCGCTCACCAGCTCTGGGTGCTGACCACCGGCAAGCCGAGCCCCCTCCTGCCGCCGGAGCTTCTGGACGCGGAGTCGTGAGCGCGCGGGCTCTCGTCCTGGTGCTCGTCCTCGCCGGCTGCACGCGGCCGTCGGGGCCCCCGGTCGGCGTGACCTTGGTGCCGGTGCCCGACCCGGCGCCGCCGCACGAACCTCACCCCGCCAAGGAAGCGGAGCCCCCGGCCGACATCGTGGCGCGCTCCGCGCTACCGATCACCGGTGTCCGCGTCTCCGACGGCGCCACGCTGACGGCCACGCAGCTTTTCGACGAGCTCTCGCGCTACGAGGCCGTCTGCATCGGCGAGAGCCATGACGACCCTCACCACCACTACGCCGAGCTCGCGTTGCTGGAGGAGCTCGCCAGGCGCAGCGCTCACCGCGGCGAGCAACTCGGTGTCGGCTTCGAGATGTTCCAGGCTCCCTTTCAGGGCGCTCTGGACGCTTTCGCCCACGGTCAGAGCGACGAAGCAGCTCTACTCGAGCACAGTGAGTACGCCGAACGCTGGGGCTTTCCCTTCGCGTTCTACCGGCCGTTGCTCGAGGCTGCCCGGGAGCACGGGCTGCCGCTCGTAGCCCTCAACGCGCGGCGTGAGCTCACGCGCAGCGTGGCGCGGCGCGGCCTCGCCGGGGTCCCGCCGGAGCTCCAGCCCGAGCTGCCCGAGCTCGACATGGAGAACGCCGCCCACCGCCAGAACTTCGAGCGCATGATGCAGGAGCACCCCGGGCACGGCTCGCTCGACAACTACTACGCGGCCCAGGTGGTCTGGGACGAGACCATGGCCCAGCGCGCCGCGGTTTTCCTGGCCGCCGGCAGGCCGTCGCGCAAGCTCATGATCGTGGCCGGTCTGGCGCACTGCACGCAGCCAGCCGTGCCGGGACGCATCCAGCGCCGCAGCGCGGCCAAGACGGTCAGCGTGATGCCCAGCGTGGGCGTGCCGGCAAACACCGACTCGTACGACTACGCGCTGGTCATGACGCCGGGGGAATGAACCACCGGCAAATCGCGTCGATTGACGTGCGAGCGTGACACGCACATCGCTCGATCGATGCCCACGATGTCGCCTGCGCTGAGCTCGTGCCACACGTTTTCGCCCTGTAGCGGCTCACTCGAGACGATGAAGTGATTGACCTGGCCGTTGATCGACGGCGCCTCGCACACCGCCGAAAGGTGCTGGCAGCGGTCCCGATCCGAGCAGTGCCGCTTGTAAGTGGAGAAGTACAGCTCCTTGCCGCCGTGTGTCGCGACCAGCAGCTCTCCGTCCGTCGCCATCAGCGTGAGTAACGACTTCTTGTCACCATCGTCGCACACTTCACGAACGCGGCTCACGACCTTGGCCACCGCGCTCATCGCGTTGTGCAGCGAGTGGCCGGTCGAAACCGGCCCGTGCGCTGAGAGCACGCTGAGGAACATGTAAAAGAGCACCTCGCTGTCCGTCTCGCCCAGGATGAAGCGCTTGAGCCCGGGCGCCACCTCCGCGAGCAGAGCCTCGCGCCGCTCGGCGAAGTTCGGGATGTCACCATTGTGCGCGAACACCCAGCGTCCGTACTGGAAGGGGTGGCAGTTGAACACGTTGCTGCCGCCCTGGGTCGCCTTGCGCACGTGAGCCAGCACCGTCTGCGACGCGACGACACCGCTGAGGCGATGAAAGATCTGGTCGCCGAGCGCCGTGGTGGGGCTGCGCGTCAGGTGGGGTGCACCGTCGACGTAGAAGGCGACGCCCCAACCGTCCGGGTGCATGTTGCTCTGCACGCCGAGCGCGTTCTCCGCCGCTAGCAGCGAGCGGTGCACCTGGCTGTTGATGACACTACGAAACCCGAAGAGGCGGCACATGTGACGAGCACTGCAAGGATCGCACAGAATCGGCCTTTTCGCTAAGAATCCTGGCCCTTCTCCCCGATGTTTCTCGGCGGTAACCGCGGCCATGGCGGGAGCGTAGACTCGGCATCATGCCCGACGACGAGTGGAAGGCACGGCTCGCGCGCCGTGAATTCATGCGCCGCGCTGCCGCCGGCACGGTAATCGTGGCCTTCGGCGGCGGACTCTACGTGATCAGCGACGACCTCACGCGCGAGGCGCAGGCGCAGGGGCGCAGCGACGGGCGCCCGCGTGTCCCCCCCGGCCAGCGCGTGATCACCTCGCTCAAGCCCATGGGCGGAGAGCCCGGTGAGCCCAGCCCGGGCAAGTTCCGGCTCAAGGTCCACGGCGAGGTCCAGGCGCCGTTCGAGCTCGACTTCGCCGGCCTCTTGGCCCTACCGCAGGTCGAGCTCGCCGTGGACGTGCATTGCGTGACGGGCTGGTCGGTGCTGGGGGCGAAGTTCAAGGGCGTGCGGGTGAAGGAGCTTGCCGACCGTGCCAAGGTCAAGGCTTCGGCGCGCCACGTCGTCTTCGAGGCAGCGCATGGCTATAC
>DATLIL010000274.1:0-2294 GCA_035539475.1 Polyangiaceae bacterium | reverse complement strand
ACCCGCCTGCCGGGACACGGCCTCGAGGTGCCGAAGCTGCAGACGCGCGGCATCCTGGTCGACGGCTCGACGGAGGGCGGCCACAAGCGCCTGCTGCTGCAGATCTTCTCGCAGACCATGCTCGGCCCGGTGTTCTTCGAGTTCATCCAGCGCCAGGGCGACGAGGGTTTCGGCGAAGGCAACTTCAAGGCGCTGTTCGAGTCGCTCGAGCGCGACCAGATCCGGCGCGGGGCGCTGGTGACGGAGAGCTGACGACCCTCGTCATCCCGAGCGCAGCGAGGGATCTCGCGATTTGAACGGCGGAGATCCCTCGCTGCGCTCGGGATGACAAGGAACGCGCGCTCGGGATGGCAAGGAACGCGCGCTCGCAATGACAGGAATGACGAAGTGAGAGACACACCATGAAAATCGACCGCATTCACCACGTCGCGTATCGCTGCAAGGACGCGAAGGAAACCGTGCTGTGGTACCAGCGCATGCTCAAGATGGACTTCGTGCTGGCCATCGCCGAAGACCACGTGCCCTCGACCAAGGCGCCGGACCCGTACATGCATGTCTTCCTCGACGCCGGCAGCGGCAACGTGCTGGCGTTCTTCGAGCTGCCGACGCAGCCGCCCATGGGCCGCGACCCGAACACGCCCGAGTGGGTCCAGCACATCGCCTTCCGGGTCAAGGACCGGGCCGAACTGCTCGAGTTCAGGGCCCATCTTGAAGCCAACGGCGTCGAGGTGCTCGGTGTCACCGACCACGGCGCGTTCCACTCGATCTACTTCTTCGATCCCAACGGCCACCGCGTCGAGCTCGCCTGCCCCGATCCGGACGAGCAGGCGATGATCGCCCGGCTCGACAAGGTCAAGTGGGACATGCTCGAGGACTGGTCGAAGACCAAGCGCGCACCGAAGCACGCCGCCTTCCTGCACGAGCGGGAGTTCAAGCGATGAGCACCGAACCCGACGCCACCCACGACCAGACGCTCGAGAGCTGGGTCGATTCGGCCAACTCGACGGCGACGGATTTTCCGATCCAGAACCTGCCGTTCGGCCGCTTCCGGCGCAAGTACCAGCGCGGCGCCGATGGCAGCTGGCACCTGGGCGTGGCGATCGGCGATTCAGTGCTCGACCTCAAGGCCGCCGGGTTGTTCGAGTCGACGGACATGAACGTGCTGATGAAAATGGAGGTCGCCGCGCGCGGCAAGCTGCGCGAGCGCATCAGCGAAGGCCTGCGGCGCGGCTCCGCGCAGGAACGATCCTGGCACCCGGCGGTGATCCCGCAGAAGGACGTCGAGCTCGGCGTGCCGTGCACGATCGGCGACTACACGGACTTCTACACCGGCATCCACCACGCCACGTCGGTGGGCCGGATGTTCCGGCCCGACGAGCCGCTGATGCCCAACTACAAGTGGGTGCCGATCGGATACCACGGCCGCGCCTCGTCGATCGTCGCCAGCGGCCATGACTTCCCGCGACCCGCGGGACAGCGCCGCAGCTCAGATGAGAACATGCCGGGCTTCGGCGCGTCGCGCCGCCTCGACTACGAGCTCGAACTCGGTTTCTACGTCGGCCGGCCCAACCCGCTCGGCAGCCCGATTCCCATGGCCGCGGCGGAGGAGCACCTGTTCGGCGTCGGCCTGCTCAACGACTGGAGCGCGCGCGACATCCAGGCGTGGGAGTACCAGCCGCTCGGACCGTTCCTCTCGAAGAATTTCTGCTCGACGGTCTCGCCGTGGATCGTGACGCTCGAGGCGCTGGCGCCGTTTCGCAGACCGTTCATGCGCGCCGAAGGCGAGCCGCAACCGCTGCCCTATCTCGACTCGCCGGGCAATCGCGACGCCGGCGCGTTCGACATCGTGCTCGAGGCCTGGCTGCAGACCGGGAAGATGCGCGCGCTCGGCGACGCCGGGCAGCGCCTGAGCCGCTCCAACGCGCTCGACGCCTACTGGACCGCCGCGCAACTGGTCGCCCACCACACCGTCAACGGCTGCAATCTCAACAGCGGCGACCTGCTCGGCTCGGGCACGCTGTCGGGACCGCAGCCCGAGCAAGGCGGCTCGCTGCTCGAGCTCACGCAGGGCGGTAAGGCGCCGCTGACGCTGGGCAACGGCGAGACGCGCGCGTTCCTCGATGACGGCGACGCGGTGATCCTCAAGGCGCACTGCGAGCGCGTTGGCTTCCGGCGCATCGGCTTCGGCGAGTGCCGCGGGACGGTGCTGCCGGCGCGCGTTTGAAGTTGTGAAGTTGGGGTCAGGTCTTGCCTTTTGCCTGGCCCGCCAGGCAAAAGGCAAGACCTGACCCCTT
>DATLIL010000273.1:0-3967 GCA_035539475.1 Polyangiaceae bacterium | reverse complement strand
TCGCCGGCGACGATCAGCGCGACCCACCACTCGAGCAGCTCCCAGAACGCGGCGAAGGCGAGCACGACGCACAGCACGAGAAAGTAGAGCCAGCCGCCGCGCACGAGCGGTGTCTGGCGCAGGAGCACCTCACGGATCGTGAAGGCCGGAAACACACCGAGCGCGAGGTGCCCGACGCGGTCGTAGTGATTGCGCGCGAAACCGAAGGCGTCTTTGGCCCAGTTGCCGAGCGGCGTCGCGGCGTACGTGTAGAAGCCGCCGTAGACGAGGATCATCAGGTGGACGAAAACGCAGCCGTACACGAGGTGCGACATGGGCAAGCGCCGGTACACACCGATCAGCACGGCGATGCCGATCAATCCGGGCCCCACCTCGAGAGCCCAGTTCTGCCGACCGGCGGGAGGCGCAAAGCCCGTCGCCAGACAGACGGCGAGTGCGGTGGCGAGCAGTACGAGCGGTAGACGAGCGTGGTGCTTCAGTTCGGCGGACACCGGCGAGAGCCTAGCTCAACGCTCGGTGAGGACGCGCTTCCGCGTACCGTCCTCGGCGGGCTTGTCGCTGGCGAGGTAGGTGTGGCGCTGGCCGTGGCGCTCGCGGTGCTGGGCACACCAGAATTCGCGGCCGCCGCTCTCGCGCCGAACCTTCAGGCAATCCGGGCACGGCGGCTCGATGTGCGGCGACACGGCGTCCTTGGGTCGCACCACCAGCACGGTGCATGGCGCGAGGCGAACCACGCCTTCGGCGACCGAGCCCATCAAGACGCGCGAGAGCCCGCGACGGCCGTGTGTCCCGACCACGACCAGATCCGCCTGGAGGTCGGCCGCCAGCTGGGTGATCTCCTCGGCCGGGGCGTCGAGCCGGACGTGAGTGACGATGCGGAGCGACGCTGCCTTGTCGCTCCTGCCGCGCTCCGCCTGGTAGCGATCGAGCCGCTGCTGCGCGTAGAGGCGGAGCTGCTCGGCTGCGTCTCCGAGCGACATGCTGGAGAACCCGGGACTACCCGGCAGCTCGAGCTGCACACCAGCGCCGTACGTGCGCACGACGTTGACCAGGTGCAGGTCGGTGTCGCCACGATCCAGCGCGAGCTCGAGGGCATGGTCCATGGCCAGATCACCCGTCTTGGAGAAATCGACTCCAACCACGATCGCGATACGTTGCGGTTCGGTCATGAGTCTCCTCGTCGAGCATCCTAGGCGCTCGGCGCCGCTCTGCGCAATGCTCTGGCTTCGAGCCAGCGCCAGTCGACGAACAGGCAGTAGCTGACGAGGTAGGCCATGAAGTCGATGCCCATCAACGCATACACGCCCAGGTGAAATACCGCAGCGAGCGTCAGGAAGGCGATCATCGCGCGGCGGTTCCAGAGCGCCAGGGGGAAGCCGAGCTCGAGCAACAGCACCGCGCCGGAGGAGACCTTCATCAGCCACGGTATCTCGGCGAGTCGGCGCGCGAAGCTCGGCGGATTGGCCACCCAGGTGTAGTCGACCAGGCCAAAGCCATCACGAAAGCGCGCCGCCTCGGACAAACCGCTGTCCGCGATGAAGCCCTGCAGTGAACCCACTCCGCGTGGGGAACCGCCGCTCAGGTAGAACGCCAGCGTCTCGCCGTCGAGCCAGCTCAGCCCGGAGTAGCGCAGCTTGGACAGGCCAGAACCGAGGTAGACGAGCGCGACCAGAAGCAGAACCAGGCGCACGGGCCAGACGCTAGGCGGCTCGGCCGAGAGAGTCGGATCGCGCCGGGCGTCGAGCGACAGGCGCTGCACTCCAGGTGCGAAGCAAAGGATCACCAGGATCAACGCCGGCAGGATCGTGGAGTGCGAGGTGTAGCCCCAGGAATTGTGAGACCCCTCGAACCAGAGAAAGAGCAGCGTCACCAGCGCCAGCACGGGCCTGGTGAAGAGGCCCACGACGAGCAGCAGTGCCAGCGCGGGAAAGACCCACTGCGCCACGTTCAGCGCGGTCTCGGGCACGGGAACGGGCAAGCCAAGCCCGTGCAGCAGCGTCGGGGGCAGCGCGAGCTCGGGCGGGCGGTCCACGGACGCACGCAGGCGCGGCGCGAGCCTTGCGAACCAGGTGTAGAGCAACCACAGCCCGACGAGAGTGCGGAACACGCCGAGGTTGAACTCGGGGCGCGGCGCGAACCAGTAGTGCTCCAGGCGAGCGAGGAGTGGTTTCACGGCGACCTCACGAAGCCGTCGGGCCGGCAGCTGCCGATCGAGACCGCGCGCGCTCGTTGCTCGCCGCGTCCCTCCGCCACGACCAGCTCGAAGTCCGGCGACGAAGCGCCGGTGCGGCGTTCCCAGGCCGCGCGCAACCGGCGACAGTAGTCGCCCTGGCGAGCCAGGAAGGCGGCCTCGTTGTCGTCGCGAAAGTGCCCGCCCGGGTGCCGGGGATCGGTCGAGCCGTAGTAGGCGGCGAAGTAGCCCCGCCGGAAGGGCAGCTCGCCGATGCCGAGGTCCCGCTGCGGGGAGAGCGGCTCTCGTTCCCGGCCGCGCTTTACGTACCACTCGATGTAGTAGAGCGGCGCACGCGGGCGCTGGTACCTGGCGAACATCGGGGCGCTGCTGAACGGCCAGTCTTCCCGAGGCGAGAGCACCGCGGCGAGCTCGAGGCCGCCGAGGAGGAGCGACAAGCCGAGGCCGACCAGGCGGGTGGCCCTGGAAATCGAGAGCTTCTCGCCGGTCACGAGCAAAGCATAGTAGCCTGAGTCGTCGTGAGATTCAGAGCTAGCCTCCTCGGCTCCCTGGTCCTTTCGCTCGGCCTCCTCTGCTCGTCGATGGCGGCGGGCCAAGAGCCGGCCACGACCGAGGACAAGGAAGCCGTCAAGCGCGCCAGGGACCAGTTTACCCAGGCGCTCTCGCTGCAGACGGCGGGTGACTGGGCGGGCGCGCTGACGCTGCTCAAAGAAGTCGCCACGATCAAGCCGACGCCGCAGGTGCGCTTCAACATTGCGCTGTGCGAGGAGAAGCTCGGCCGACTGGTGGCCGCGCTCGGTGACTACGAGCTCGCCGCCGTCGACGCGCGCGAATCGGATGCCGGACAGGTCGCACAGGAGGTCGACGCACGTCTCGAGTCACTGAAGGCTCGCATCCCGAAGATCGTCGTGCAGCGCGGCGCGGGCGCCGAGAACGCCACGATCATGCTCGACGGCGTCGCCATCGGCGACTCACTGGTCGGCGCACCCATACCGGCCGATCCCGGTCCACACGTCGTCGATGCGTCTGCCACCGGCTTCAAGTCGTTCAAACAAGCGCTGCGCTTGCAAGAGACGCAGACGGAGACGGTCACGGTCGTCCTCGAGCCGATACCAGAAGGCGAAAAGGTCGCGCTGGGCGGCCCGAGCGCTCAGTCGAGCTCGTCAGCCACCCTGCGCACCGTCGGCATCGTGACGACCGGCGTCGGGGCCGCCAGCCTGATCGCTTCGGGAGTCTTCTTCTACCTCCGCGGGCAGACCATCAACGACCTCGACTCGGCCTGCCCCGATCGCAACACCTGCCCGGAGTCCGAGCGCTCCACCTTCGACAAGGGCAAGACGTACAACACCGTCGGCAACGTCACCCTCGCCATCGGGGCCGTGGCCGTGGCGGCGGGCATCCCCATGATCGTGCTGGGCAGCTCGAGCAGCGAGACCGCCGTGCGCCTGGTACCGGCGGCCGCTGGTGCACACGCCGGCGCTTCCTTCGCCGGGCGTTTTTAGAACCCCGGGTTGCGAATCGGAGAGACGAACGGGCCCGGTCGCTTGCCGCCGGGCTTGGACGAGGACGAGGGCGACGACGTCGTCGACGGAGCTCGCGCCCTGGGCCTGGCTGCTGGGGTCGGAGCCGGAGACGGCCTGGGTTCGTCGGCGCTAGGCAGCGCAGTGAGGCTCACGGCTGGAGCCGGCGCGCTCGCCGTCGGTGCCGGCTCGATCGGCGCGGCCCGCGCCACATCACTCGGTCGAACGCCCTCCGTCGGGGCTGCGACCACCGGCG
>DATLIL010000272.1:0-14436 GCA_035539475.1 Polyangiaceae bacterium | reverse complement strand
ACACCGTTCTGCCCGCGGTAGACCTCCACCGATGCCGTGTAGGGCGAGAGAAGCTCCTGGTGGACCTTGACGACCGCGAGCGGCGCGACCCGCGTCATCGCCACGACGTCGGCCGTCAGCCGGGCGTGTTGCTCCGGCGAGCGTGACTCCGGGCCACCCGGGCCAAGTCGGCGCGGCAATGGCGCAAGTGCACCAGTCGGCACCTAGTGGATCTCCACCGTCACCAGCGCATCGGCCACCGCCGCGCCGGCATCATCCCAAACCCTGACGACCACGGTCTGCCCCGAGATCGTGCAGGTCGCCTGGTTGGCGTCCGACATGTTCGGCGTCGCCTCGGCGGTCTGTGGCGCGTAGGCGCCTGCCACGCTGTATTCGTCGTCGTAGCTCGACGCGAACGTGATTGTGAAGTCGCCATTGCCGTTGCGGGCAACGCTGGGAAAGCCTGTCGGGGGGTCGTCGCCTTCGTAGCTCGTGGTCCGGACGCCCGTCATCATGTCGATGACTTCGACCGTTGGCGCGGCTGGCGAGGAATCGTTGCACTGGATGAGCGCGACGCAGAACGGGGCCGTGCGCACCATCGCGGCGACGTCGGAATAAAGGCGCGACTCCTCGGCGGCCGAGACGTCCGTGAGAGGGTTGATTGCACCCATGCCACCGTAATCTCTCTTATCAGGATCGCCCCCGTAATCCACGTAGCTGACGGTGCGAACCCATGCAGGGCTTCCTGTCGGTGTTACGGCCATGGGTTCTCAGGGGGCGTACAGCCCGAAATGCCTGGGGGTGAGCACAGCCGGCGGGTCATCCACACTCGCCGGCACGGTGGGCGAAGTCGTCGGCGCGTAGCCGAACTCGAGATCGATGATCTCGACGTGCTTGCGGGTCATCTGCGCCAGCGCCGCGTTCGTGATGCTGTAGGGGTCTTCGTCGGCCGCGAACGGGTGGCGGACGGCGCGCGGGATCCGGTTGGCGTCCTCGGTCACCTCGCCGGGCCCGAGCTCGCCCATGAGCGCGACCCACGAATCGCCGTAGGCCTGGATGTTCTGCGCGCTCGGCGAGATGTAGTCACCGATTGCCGGCCCTACGCCGTCCTTGCCCACGAGCGGGCGATCGAGCGTCAGGACCCAGGCCGTCGTCGCGCCTGTCGCCGACACCACGAGCGCGGGGCCGTAGAACTTGCGGTCGGTGGGTGACCACCAGTGAATGTGCGTCTGTCCGTTGACCGGAGCCACCGCCGTTACGGCGTCGACCGTGATGACGTCGTTGGAAGCGTTGACCGCCGTGATCGTGACGGTGTTGCTGTCGCCGGCCTCGAGCGCGGGCCAGGGCGTCGGGTCGGTCCAGCCTTGGCCGTTGCCGCCGGCGAGCGTCGAGGCTGGAAGCTCGACCAGCAGCGTGAAGTCTGCCGCCTCGTCATCGGCTGCCCTGACGACGGTCTCGATCCCCGTGTTGGCGTCCGCCTGGATGGCGTTTCGGATCGCCTGGAGCAGCGCCGACGATGGCGCGCGCGAGTAGGAGTTGTTCGCGACGTCGAACTTGCGGACCGGGACGATCAGCTGGCTCGCTGGCCCGCCTGGCGCCGGGTAGACGTAGCAGTCCTGAACGAAGCCGAACTCATCCAGAACGAACTGACGCCAGTAGGCCCAGTTGCCGCCCGCCGGCTTGTTCCGGAGCGTGTTGAGGATCCGATCACGCTTGCGCTCGTCGTCCTCGATGTCGGCGCCGCCCTCGAGCGGGAACTCATAGGAAACGAGCGCCTTGGCGGCCACGTTTGCCGGCGCGGAGACGAACGTCACCTCGGAGCCGCCGGCCGCGTTGGTGAGCGCGCCCACGTCGATGGCCGTAACGTCGATCGCTTGCTGGTCTGACGGGCTGACGACCGTGCCGACGGTCTGGATGCGCAGTCCGTTGGCCAGCTTCAACTGCGTCCCGCTCGGGATCGTGGTCGACCCCGCCACCGTGATGACGATCTTGCCGCTGGAGCCCGTCTCCTCGACCTCGGGCAGACCGAGCGCTAGCCGATGCTGGTCGAGCGCCGCGCCCACTGCGGTCAGGACGTTGGAGTCGTCGCGGGCCAGCGCGATGTTCTGGATGCCGATGAAAGCCAGCTGACTATCGGCCTCGGCCGTCAGGTAGGTGTCGGTGCCCGGCTCGACCGGCGGGTTGGCGACGCCGGTGTCGATCGCGGCAAGACTAAAGTCCTGGAGCCACTGCGCGCGCAGCTCGGTCGAGTCCTTGGGGACGTAGGTAACGGCGATGTCAGCCACGGAAGGTTGCCTCGTCTTCGACGTTGGTCGACGTATCGACAAAGACCACAGTAGTTCTCGATCGCCCGCCTCGGCCCTTCTCGACGATCACGTTGGTGACGCGGATCACCTTCTCGACGGTCGTCATCTGGTAGAGCGCCGCCGCGACCGCGTTCTTGACCTGGCCCTCGAACGTGTCGCCCATCTTGCGCGGGAAGCGCATACCGAAGCCTGGCAGCGTCGTCGCGGAGCCGAGCACGGTCGTCAGCGCGAGCAGCACCCGCTGACGAATCGGCGGCATCTGCTGGAGCTGCCGCGTCGTCGTGTCGATCGCGTAGTCCTTCGTGACCGGGTCGATGAAGCGCGAGCCAGCAGGGCCGGACGGCGGCGCTTCCGCGTGCACAGGCACACCGAGGCCGGCGCCGGAGCTACCGAAGGGGGCTGAGCCGAAACCGGGCATGAATTGTTTGTGAAAAAGGCGCTATTCCGCAGCCTTGCGGGGCCTGGTTTGCGGAGTGGGGCGGGAGTGCATAGCTTTTGCAGTCATGCGATTCCGCTCAGGGAGAGAGGCCCTTGGCGCCCTAGCGCTGGTTGCGGCGTGCTCAGGCGGCGGCGAGGACCGCGATGCGCCACCAGCGGCGGCTGGGCGCCAGAGCTATGGCGGCGCGTCGGTCGTGGTGGCGAGCGCGGGCGAGGCTGGAGCGCCCGCGGAGCCGCGAGGTGGGCGTACGAGTCGCGGCGGGTCAGTCAGCAGCGCAGGGCAAGGCGGAGACGAGCCAGTCACCGGCGACCAGGGCGGCGCCGCTGGTCAGGAGTATGCCGGCGGTTCTGGCGCGGGCGGTGACTCTGGTGGAAGCGTCAGCGATGACGGTGGCTCTGGCGGGCAACCTGACGTCCCGCCCGCTGGCAACCCATGCGACCCGCCGCCGGTGTCGGCCACATACGTCAGTTCCTACGACTGCGCGGGCCTGTGCGGCGAAGCCAACGAATCCTACGTTTGCGAATGCGGTGGGCAAGCGCTTAACGCCGGCGAGGATGTCTCTGTCGCTCAGACCTTCCAACTGGGCCCCGACTTCGCCATGTGCACCGAGGTGGGCCAGGTGGGCGCCACCTTCGCGTTTGGCACGATTGCGCCCGGCGCATGCGCACGCCTGACGGCCATGGATCCTGAAGTGCTCTTGGGCGCGGCGAGCAGCGCGCTCTCGACCGGCTGCGCTATCGTTGAGGGTGGCAGCTCGGCTATGGCGACGAACATCCAGTGGCCGACCTGGGTGCGGCTCGAGTTCTCGCGGACGCCTTGTGCCTACACGTGCCCCTAGGTGAACGGGCACTCGATCTCGAACGTCGGGATCCGAGGCAGGCTCGGAATGTCGAAGCTCAGATCGATGGCGGGTATCCGCGGAAGCGCAGGGAGTGGCCCGATGTCCAGGTCCAGAGTGAACGTCGGGATGCGGGGAATGCTGGGCAGGTCGAAACTCAGATCGATGGCCGGGACGCGCGGCAGCTTGGGCAAGCTCGGCAGGTCCAGATCGATGGTGAAACTCGGGATGCGCGGGAGCGACGGCAGGTCAAAACTCAGGTCGATCGCGGGGATGCGCGGCAGCTTGAAGTTGCAACTCACAGCGAGCCGCCCACGCCCTCGACAGCCTTCAGCGGAAGCGCTCCAGCACCGCCGGGCGATCCCGTCTGCGGGCCCTGCATCACAGCGAAACCGGGCAGCAGGCCAGCGACCTTTAGCTTGCCTTTGATGTGAACGCCGGAAGCCTGGATCAGGATGCCGTTGCCGGACTTGCCGATCATCGAGATGTCGCCGTTCTTGTCGATCTCGATCGTGGCGCCGAAGCCAGCGATCTGGATCTTGTTGTTCTTGCCGTCGAGCACGACGGCCACGCCTTCGCCGTTCGTGTCCTTCGTGTAGAGGACGGCCTGCCGCTTCTCTTCCTTGAGTTGCAGCTGCGCGGCCTGCTTGGGCCCCGTGCTGTGGACCACGGTGTCGCCCGGCTTCATGGCGCCGACGATCGCCGCGCTTCTGGTGTCGCGCGCGCCGACGTAGACCGCGTTGCGGCCGCCGACGTTGCGTAGCGCCACCGCCTCGGCCCAGCCGTTCTCGTCCTTCGGGTACGGTAGCGACGTGACGCCGAGCGCCTGGTAGACGGCCGACTCACCCAGGGGCTCGCTCGGGTTCGCCGCGTTGTCGTTGGCGATCGGGATGACGCCCTGCCAGAGAGCGACGCCCTTCGCGACCTTCGATGAGCCAAGCTGGCAGATATCGGCGTCGCTCATTGTCCTCTTCCCGTCTGCCCTCGACCCGCGTTCTGCAGTGCCGCTGCCGCCCGGTTGCGTCGGTCTTCAGCAGCCTTGTCCTCGGCCGCCTTGTTCTGCCGCGCCTTCTTGTTCGAGGCGGTCGCCTTGGCTTCCTCGACGGCCTCCTCAGACGCGCCGTCCAGAAGGAACGAGCCCGGCCGCCACAACGTCAGGTCTGTGTAGGCACCGCCGTTCTGCCCCGGCACGTAGCGGAGCTTCCGACCGGCGATCCACAGGTTCTCGTTTACGTCGGCGATCGCGTCGTTCACGCTGGCCATCATTCCCACGCTCCAGATCGCCCCAGACACTGGGTCGACGTGGCCCTTGACGGTGCACGTGTAGACCAGCGTTTCCTTGAGCCGTTCCGAGATGGCGCGCGAGACCGCCGCCCGGAACTCGGCTTCGGTGCGGGAGTCGGTGTCGCGGTGGGTCAGCAGCCGGTACAGGACGTTCGGCGAATCCTTGCCGCCGGCCGTCGGCGATGCGCCGCGCTCGAGCGTCTCGGCTAGCTCGGTGTTGATGCCCCACGCGAGCCCGATCAGCTGAAGGTACAGCGCGATCGGGACGCCTGCGTTGGCTTGGTCTTGGACCGCCGTTCCGGTGAATAGCGCCTCTGTCGGAAAGCTCGAGTAGTCCCGCCGGGCCTTGCCCGTCAGGACGTTGTTCGCCGCGCTGTTGGTCGGGTCGTCGGTCCGCGTCAGCTGGAAGGTCGGCGCCTGCTTGTAGTCCGGCGAGTCGAGGACGATGGTGGACCGCGCCGGCCCCGGCTGGATCGTCGTCGAGTGCCGCGCGATCAGCCGCTCAGCGAACTGATAGAGCGCTTCTCCCGCCTCGGGCTTGCAGTCGCTGGTCTTGTTCTTCTTGCGGCTCTTGCGCTGGCCGGCCTTGAGCTTCTTCCCGCTCCTGACCTCGGCCATGGTGATGCCGTCGTCGAAGTCCATCACTTGACGTATGCCGACAGCGCGGAAGATTTCGATCAGCGCCGCGCCCAGTTCGGTGCCGGCCAGGATGTTGGTGTGCGGCGCCGCGTCACACTCGACGATCTCGCTGATGTAGTCGCGCCCCTCGCACACGCACGTAAGAACGGAGTCACCGCGGTCGGTCGCCTCGATGCGGCCAATCAGCTGGCTCTTGCCGTTGACCAGGAGCTCGACCGGTAGAAGCTCGATCCCGCGGAGCAGCGAGCGGTCTTGCTCGACCAGCGTGAACTTGAAGCCGTCGCTCGGCACCAAGTACTGCGAATCGATCTCCCACTCCGAGATGTGGGTGGTTTCGCGCCCCAGGCTCTCGAAGCGGACCGTCAGGCCCGTGTCCAGGTCAGCCACCGGATTTCAACGTGTAGAGGGGAGTGCCCGCCGGTACGTGGCCGAGGGCGGCCAGGCTGGGGTTCAGGCGGATCAGTTCTTGAACCGTCATCCCGGCTTCAGCCGCCGCGCCGCTGATCGTCTTGCCGTACTTGACCAGCACGCGCACGACACGCTTGCTCGGGTCCCGCGTCCGCTCGGCCAGCTTCAGCGCCGCCGCTCGGTTGCGCCGAGCCGACCGTGCGATCTGCCAGCCGTCCGGGTTCTCGAGCCGCTTCGCCTGCGCCTCGATCTTCTCCATCTGGAAGGCGTACTTGTGCAGGCCCGAATTGAACTTGCCGACGTTCGCGTCGATCTGCGCGCCCACGCCGCTAATGGCGTCCAGGATGTCGACGGTCGGTTCGGGCGAAGGCTCCTGCTGCCAGTCGACCCGCTGGATCTCCTCGTCGAGCGCGCCCGCGTCACTGGTCAGCCCCTCGGCGCTGAGCGGCTTGAAGACCTCGTCCTCGTCCGTCAGGTCGGGGCTCTCGACCATCTCCACTTCGAGGTCGATGCCGTCCCGCATCCCGAGGTTCAGGCTCTCGGCGTACGTCTGCGGCTTGCACTTGGCGGGGCCGTGGATCGGATCCACCAGCAGCCCCGTCGAGCGGTCGCGCATGGCCGCGAACAGGATCGGAAGCGCCTCGGTAAAGAGGTTCTTGTACGTCCCGATCGCGATGTCCTGCCGCATCGGGATCGTGTAGCGATACGTCGGCGACTGCGCGCCCGTCATGTCGTAGAGCTGACCGTCGCGGTACTGGATCGAGACCGGCGAGCCTTCGTGACGAAAGCCGTAGTCGCGCGCAGAGACCGGGTAGATCTGTCCTCGCCACTCGAAGGGCGGCAACAACCGAAGCGCGTCACTCAATTGCGCCTCTTCACTGGACTAGGGTCCGGACCACGGTGGAGCCCGCCGCCTTCGATGCTGGCGAGTGCACGCGAAGCCTTCGACGCGGCGCTCACGAGATTGTCCATCTCGGCCACCATCGCCTCGTAGGTCTTGATCTCGACGTCGCGGTTTTGATCGGTGGTCGAGCCCGTGATCGCCTTGGCGGCCGAGTCGGTGTCGGTGCCGAAGAGCGCGGCCGACGCCCAGCCGAGCGGTCCCGCGTACTGGGCCGCCGTTAGGCCAGCCGACAAGATGCTGTCGCCCATGCCCATGCGGTTGCGTTGGTTCAGCATGCCCTGAACCTCGTCACGCTTCTGGCGGACCATGTCCTCGTTGCCACTAGCGGCGGCAGCGCGGGCCTCGTCTAGCTTGCCACCGGCCGTCTTAATGTCGGCCTCGCCCTTCTCAAAGTTCACGATGCCAGCGGTGAGGATGACGGTGGCAGCCGCGAGCCCGATGGTCGCGCCCGTTCCCGCGGCGCTGAGCATGGCGCCCGCGCTGGCACCGCCGACGACTGGAGCGCCGCCGGCCACCTTGCCCGCCGCGCCGCCCAGCCCGGCGATTGCGCCCGTGATGGCGTCCTTCACCTTGCCGCCGATGCCGGCCGCCGCCAGGTCTGCCACCAGCTTGGCCGCGATGATGGCGCCGATTCCGGTCAGTGGGTTGTCCAGGAACGTCTCGACCAGCCGCGCGAACACAACCGCGGCCTGCTCGGCGAACGGCAGAAGCCTGCCGAAGGTGTCGCTCAGCCTGAGCACCATCGGGATCAGCGTCTCGCCGATCCTGGCGTTCAGCTCCTTCATCCCCTCTTTGAGCTTCAGATCGGGATCGGCGAGGCGGGAGGCGGCCTTGTTGTTGACGTCCGACTCGGAGAGCCTGGCGCCGGCGAAGCGGTTGAACTCGGCCGTGACAGCGCCGCGGCCCGAGCCCTTCTTGCGCTTCTCGGCCTCGCTGAACGTGGCCCCCAGGCCCTTGAAGATCTTGGCCGACTCGATGCCGAACAGGCCGGACGTCTTCTCGACGTCGCCGCCCGTCTTGTCGAGCACGTCGAGCATGATTTGGAGCGGGTCCCGCAGCTTGGTCGGGTCGATCTCGCTCTTGATGTCGACGCCCAGCGCCTTGAAGCGCTTCCGCTTGGCCGGCTCTACGATGTCGCTGGCGAGCCTGGCCGCCGCCGTCGAGGCGTCCGCGCTGGACTCGGCGCCGCCGCGGGCGACTGCGATCTGAGCGAACGCACCCATGGTCCGCAGAAGCTCGGGGGAGCCGCCCTCGAAGGCCCTGGTGGCCGCGCCGAGCTTGCCGAAGTCCTGGGCCAGGTCGCGGATCTCGACCGCGCCCAAGGCGCCCTGCTGCGCCAGCGTGCGCATGAGGGCGTTCAGCTCCTTCACGCGCTCGACCGGGTCGTCGATCTGGTCCTTGAGGACGTTGAACGCCGAGCCAGCCGTGGCCCCGAGGTCGCCCAGGTCCGAGCCGGTCGCCAGGGCGAGTTGCCCCAGGCTGCCGATCAGCTGCCGCGCCGTGTCGAGGTCGCCCGTCTTGGTGACGAACTCCTCCATGCCGGCCAGCGCCTCGCCGCCGGTGAAGCCTTTGACCCCTTGGGCCTCGGTCAGAAGGGTGTTCTTCAGCCCGGGGTCGCCCGCCTGGTTCGCTAGGCGGCTCGCTGACGCCCTTTCGTCCATCTGGGTCCGGATGGCGCCAGCCGCGGCGAAACCGCCTGCCAGGCCTATTGCCGAGCCAGCAAGCGCGCCAATCGTCCCGACCGTGCCAGCCATGGAGCGGCCAGCAGTGCCGAAGGTGCCTCGGGCGAACCTTTCCCGGTCGCGGAGCGCTACCCGGGCCTGGCGCTCGATGCCGCGCTGGCCGCGCTGGTGATTGGCGAACAGGCCCCGAGAACGCTGCCGGTCCAGGGACTCGGCCGCCCGCTTCTGCTCGTTGATCCGCTTGAGCTCGGCCCGGTGGGCCGCCGCGCTCTCGCGCTCCTTGGCCCGGATCGCCGCCTTCTGCGCGGCGACCTGCTGACGTAGCGCGCGGTCCTGCTCACGCTGAAGGGCCGCCGTCTCGCGGCGAGCATCGGCCGCAGCTCCGCCCGGACGCACGGCACGCGCCGAGCCCGTCATGCGGGTCACGCGAGCGTTGTGCTGGGTGATGCGGCGCTCGATGTTGCCGAGGGCAGCCGCCACGCTGCGCTCTCCGACAACACCTATTTCGTAACGGAGCAGCACCTATTCAGGTTCCTTCACGTAGCCGTTGCGCAACAGCCACCGCGTCATCCACTTCGAGCACTTCGTCCGGGTTCAGGATCGGATCCTCGACGTCATCCGATTCGTCCGAACCATCCAGATCGGAGCCGGCAGCAGGCTTCCCAAATGAGGACGTGTCCACCAAGAAGGGCTCCAGGGCGGACGCCAAAGTAGGCGGCAAGTCGCTCCACTGGGATGCCAGGACGTCGGACAGAGAACAGAGACGTTCCACCGACGATGAGCTGAACGTCAGCAAGTGAGGCAATGGCATCGACAATAAAGGGAACCCCGCGGCGCCCTCCATGCAGCGCTTGATCCAGAGGTCCTGCTCGGCCTTCGACATGCCGCCGCCCTCGTAGGGGCCGAACTTCTCTTGCGTCAGCTGGTAGGCGCGGAAGAGGACGGCGATCTCGTGCGCCGAGAGGCTGTTGACGTGGTCGCTGTCGCGCCACATGCGCCAGTAGCGGGGCCCGCCCTCGTCGCCTTCGCTACCGTCGATCGGCTTCACGTGGAAGCAACAGGCGGCGATGATTTCGCGTGCCGCGGCGTCGGCGACCATCTTCTCGACGCTCGGATCCTTCATGTCCTCGGCGCTGAGGTTGTATTTCTGCTTGAACTTCTGCCGCCCTTCCATGCCCGCGCGCTCGTGCTCGAGCCCAGGCAGGACCATGATGCGGACCTTGGGCGGGCGATCCTTCGGGCGGACGGCGGCCTTCGTCGGCCAGTCGATGACGGCGCTCGGGCGCGCGGCGGTGAGAGCGAGGAAGTGCTCCTCGGGGGAGATGTCTTCGGGAGGGGCAGGCATTAGACCGGCTCTCCGCAGAACGTCGCCGAGCCCTGATGGCTGATGTCGACGCCCTTCTCGGCGTTAGCGACCACCAGTCTTCCGGTGAATGTGCAGGGCGGGCAGGAACCAAACTGGACCACAAGCTCGACCTTGTCTCGGCGTGCGCATGCCGCGCAGTGGTCGAATTCGTTCGCTTGGGCGTCGATCCACGCGAACTCGGCAGTGACGTCGAACGGGCCAGCGGCCAGCCTGAATCGCGACAGGTACTTGCTGAAGTCGTGGCCGTTGAGCCAGACCTTCACGGAACGAACTTCGCTGATCGTGGCCATGGCGGCCTCCAAAGGCAAAAGGCCCTACGCGGACCCGAGCACACGTTGAGAGGACGCGCGTTCGGACCGGTAGGGCCCTTGCGGATTTGGATTGTGCCCTGGTGCGCAGCCGGCCTCTCATCGGCTGCGCGGGCGTGGCGCCTAGTGGCGCGTGTGGTTCAGGTTAGAGTGCGTCGGGCGCCTTCAATTCGCCGGTCCAGCTCGCGGTCGCCTCGGATGGGCTGCCCACGCTCTGCGACGACGACGCGCGCTCGATCTTGCCCTTGCCGACGTAGCTTTCCGCGCCCTCGAAGACCTGAACCTCGACGTATTCGCGGTTGGCGGCCATCCGATGAATGGGCACCTCGTGGCCGTCGATCATGATCGGATAGGAAAACTCGAGCGTGACCTGGCCCGTGCCGTTGTTGAAGCCGGCCAGGCCTTCGAGCGTTTCGATCCGCACCACACCCGCTTCGGTCGTGCGCGTGATCGAGGAGAGCCGCGTCACGGCCGCGCCGTTGACGAACAGCTTGATGAACGCACCGTCTTGCTGTGCCATCTGCTTAACCCTCCGAGCTTTCCGCCACGAGCAGCGTTCGCTGGAGTGCGTGGTCGATCGAGAAGTAGTTCAGCGAGGTCTCGACGCGCCCGCCGCTCTTGCGGCACTGGACGCTGTCGAGCATTTCCTGGAGCCGCTGGATGTGTGCGCGGTCGTAGTGCTCGCGGATGTGCGCCTTGACGTCGCCCTTGTAGATCGAGGGCCGAATCACGCCGGGGCGGTTGGTCTTGTTCGGGTTCGGCTTGCCCGCCATGGGGCCCGAGCCGGTCGGTAGGATCTCGTCGTCCTCGAGCTTCTTGTTGGCGTAGTTGAGGCGCCAGCGAGCGTCGCTCTCGTCAACGAACAGGTCAGCGCCCGAGACGCGGTGGCATTCGGTCGCCCGGAAGTCGTCCTGAGTCGCCGCCGCGTTCTTGCTGCGGGTGTTCAGGTTCATCACCAGCACGGGGCCGGCGTCGGTCGAGGCGATCGGCGCGATGCCGTCGTTGATCGCGTCGTTGATCTCGGTGTCGCTCGGCCAGTCGGAGTTGAGGAACGAGCTGGCGAGACCGTCCAGCCGCCAGTCGAACAGGCCGAAGGTCGCGTCCAGGGACTCGTACTTGTGCCGTTCGGCAGCCACGCGGCCCGCGATCTCGGCGCAGTCGTTGTCCGGATTCTCCAGCCAGTTGATCTGAACGCGCTCGTAGTTCAGGCCGGTGGCGATGGTTGTGCAGTTGGCGAGCGTGCCCGGGTAGGCCGAGATCGCAACGCTGCGCAGACCGCGGCGCGGCTCGCTCTTGGTGACGATGTGCGTCTTGAAGTGGCCGAGCGTGGTCGCGTCGTTGGCGCTGCTGACGATGTAGTACTTGCGGGTGTTGGCGATGACGGCCAGGGCGGTTGCGGTCGATGCCGCTTCCGTGGTCGTGCCCTCGACGCCGATGACGCCCGTGCCGACTGCGCCAGAGGCCGCGACGGTGATGGTGGTGCCGGCGCTGACTTCGGCGCGGACGCTGATGACCGGGACGGAAGCGGTGCCCTGGCTGATGCCCTTGAGCTTCGCCGTGACGGTCAGGATGCCGGACGAGTTGTCGGCGGTGACCGGCAGCCACGGCTTGGCGTTGATCGCCGCCTTGATGCCGGCCGCCACGGTCGTGACGGTATCGCTCGACGTGTAGCCGTAACTGCACGACTCGCCGCAGATCCACACGGTGGCAACGCCAGTGGCAGCTGGCGTGCTGGTGAAGGTGACGGTTGCGGTGGCAGCGATCGGCGAGCCGCCAGTCGTCTCAGCGACCGGCAAGAACCAGCACTTGGCGTCTTTGTTGTGCTGGAAGAACTTGCGTGCAGCGCGATGCATGGGCGAGCCAGCGCCGGCGCCCGTCTCGACTTCGCTTTCGCTCGTCGCGCGGTAGAGCTTCGCGGCCGTCCAGGTGCCCGTGCTGAGCTTGGGCATGACGAACACGACCTCGCGTTCGCCAGCGCCCGCGGATGTAGCGCCCTGGGCAAAGCGGATCTCGGAGAAGGCGCCGGGCTTGCGCCAGTCGCCACCGATGCCGAGGATCGGAATTTGGGGAACAGGCATTAGGAGCCGCTCTTTCCGCCGGAGGCCGGCTTGGCAGCGGCGGACTTCTCAGCCCACACGCCATCTTTGAATTCGACTTCGACGAACGCGACGCCAACAGCTTCGGCCGTCGCCTTGTCGGCAGGCCAGAACGCGCCTTTGCGGGCCGCCTTCGTCACGTGCTCGGTGTGCGCGTGCTCGCGCTTGGCCGTGTCCCACGCAACACCCTCTTGGGTGGCAGGGTACGAGGCCACGACATGCGTGCCGTCTGCGAGCGTGCTGGGCGCCACGAACTGGCGCCCGAGATACACGGCAGCCTGACCGATGAACGGCCGGCGCCCGGGCTCGCGCACGAGTCCCTCTCTTGCGTAGAATTTGAGAATCAACGCTACTCGTCCTTCCGTTCGCGCTGGGCGAGCGGCTCTGTTTGTTGGTCAGCGGCTGCTGCTGAAGACCTGAGCGGCGCGCTGCATCCGGTTAGCGATGCCCTGCTCGAGCACGCGGCCGGCGGCGTTCGTCGCCCGGTAGAGAAACTTGAGCGGCCGATTGCCCGGGTGGTTGACCCGACGCCGGAAGATCGCCTTGCCGCCGCTCATGAACCGGAGCGCCTTGCGTCTGCGCGCCTCGATCACATGTGGCCGGGCGCCGCTCTCGATTGCGTGAGCGTGGGGCGCCGTGTTCTGGATGCGGATGATGTGGCCGCGGCGTGCCACCCACTGCGTCTTCGCCTGCAGCTCGCCTGAGCGCGGCGTGAAGGTCGGGTGCGCCTTGACGTAGTCGACGGCGAACTTGCCGGCGTCGGCGAGCTCGAGCGTGATGCCGGCCGACGTCTGGCTGAGCAGCTTGTCGTGCGCTCGCTGGACGGCGGGGAGGTTCGTGATCACTGCGGGTTCGGTTCGTCGCCCGGCTGCGCGTCGCTCGACCAGAGGACGGCGTTGGGCAAGATGCCTTCGTCGCTGCCGAGGTGGAGAATCAGATCCTGCGCTTCGAGGCTGCTCTCTTCGGAGTTCTCGACGTAGCCGCTCAGTTCGGTCGTTCTGATCTCGTATTCGGTGACGAGGAAGACCGGGCTGTCACGGTCACCGTACTGGCCAGCGCCGGGGCCCTCGAAGCCGACGAGGTCGACCGAGGCCAGCGAGCACGTGTCGCCGAAGAACTGTAGGGCGCCGTCCTCGTAGGCCCGATGTTTGCGTGCACGGACCACCATCCGAAGCGTCTTGCCGATCGCCTGGCTGATGTCGCCGATCTTGCGGTGGTCGATGATGTCGACCGGGCCGATGATGTAGTGCAGGGTCCAGGACTGGACCAGCTTGTCCTGCTCGAGCGTGAAATCCTCGAACGTGCCCGAGCCGTTGCGGTTCAGCGCCAGGAGGGGAAAGCCCTTCTTGACCTGCTGCAACCGAGTCGCGGTTGGCTCAGCGGGCAGCGTGCTCTGAACCGGAGTCGTGCTCGCCAGCCGGTGGCCCGCCCCGAGCTCGTCCGTGACGTCCGTCCAGGCCTCGCCGAACTCGCTATTGATGACCGCGGCGAAGAACGCCAGCAGCAGGTCGCGCGCCGGGTCGAGGCTCGTGAGGGCGAGCTTGTCGGAGTCGGCGACGGCGGGGAGCGTCAAGCCGCCGAAGGTCTGGAGCATCGAGTCGGCGACGGTCATGGGCTAGCCTGGTTGCCACTCGAGCACTTCGTTGAGCACGATGTGCTGAGCCGCCACGTGAAGCCGCCCGACCATCGTGACGCGATTGGCGTAGGAGCCGAACGCGCACTCGTGGCCCGTCGCGCCGTCCGTGTATTCGTAAGCCGCAGCGACCGCGCGAAGCTCACCGGCTTTCGCCTTCGCCAGCAGCGCCTCGAGCAAGTCGACGACGTTCTCGCTGCGGATTGTCTCCAGCTGCGTGACCGCCTTGAGCTTTGGCGTCGGGTCGGCCATCGTCAGGCCTGCGTCCCGACCGGCACCGCTCGGATCATGTAGCGCAGCGGCCTGTCGGCGCTGACGCTCGTGATGCGGTAGTCGGCGCCGCTTGGGTGGTTGGGGCCGGTTATGCGCAGTAGCCGCACCTGTCCGTCCGTCATGTCGGCGCCCGTCAGGAGGGCCAGCAGCGTGCCGTTGCCGTTGTGCAGCGGCGTGATGGGGCCGACTTCGACCGCGCCGGCACCAAGTTGGCCAAGCGCGATGTCCTCGTCGCTCAGCCATTTGACCCGCGGCGGTTGGCCCAGGTCCTCGGTGATGGC
>DATLIL010000271.1:0-2157 GCA_035539475.1 Polyangiaceae bacterium | reverse complement strand
TTTCGGCCCTCAAGATCGACCGCTCGGCGCCCGCCCGGCGCGGTGGCGGCGGAGCTCTGAAGACTATCGTCGTCGTCCTTCTCGTGGCTGCCGCTGCGGGCGCGGGCTGGACCTACGGCAAGCCCTACCTCGAGGCTCAGCTCTTCAAGACCGAGATCGAGGTCACCGAGGTGGCATCGGTCTCGCCCGCTCAGGCCACCGTCGAGCTCACCTCCACCGGCTACGTCATCCCGCAGTCGCTCTCCAAGGTAGCGCCCAAGGTTGCCGGCAAGGTGGCCAAGCTCTTCGTCAAGCAGGGCGACAAGGTCAAGGCCGGCGACGTGCTGTTCGAGATCGATCCTTCCGACCAGAAGGCGACCATCGCCACGGCTGCCAGCCAGGCGGCGGCCGCGAAGGCACGAGCGCAGACAGCGCGCGCGCAGCTGGCCGAGGCCGAGCAGCAGCTCCAGCGAGCCGACCAGCTGGCCCGCGAGGGGCTCGGGCCCAAGTCTGCCGCTGACGATCTGAAGGCACGCGTCACTTCCATGAAGGAAGGCGTGAACGCCGCCGACGCCGACGCCAGGGCGGCCGGGGCGTTGATCAGCGCCATGAACGTCAACCTCGGTAGCTTTACGCTCAAGGCGCCGATCAGCGGCACGATCGTGAACAAGCCGCCCGAGGTGGGTGAGTTCGTCGGCCCGCAGCCCGCCGGCATCGCTGCCGATATGGGCGGCGTCGAGATCGCCGACTTCGACTCGATGATGGTCGAGACCGACGTGCCCGAGCAGCGCCTGGGTCAGGTCAAGCTCGGTGGGCCGGCGGAGATCGTGCTCGATGCGTATCCGACCAAGCGTTACCGCGGTAAGGCCGTCGAGATCATCCCCAAGGTCAATCGCTCCAAGGCGACGGTGCCGGTCAAGGTCGCCTTCGTCGACGACCGCGAGGGCGCTCTGCCCGAGATGTCGGCGCGCGTCAGCTTCTTGACCGCCGAGCTCGACGCCGAGGCGCTCAAGGCGCCGCCGAAGATCATCGTGCCGGGCAGCGCCGTCGCCAGCCGTGGCGGAACCAAGGTCGTCTTCGTGCTGCAAGACGGCCAGGCGCGCATGCGCAGCGTGCGTATCGGCCCGGCCTTCGGCAGCGGTTTCGAGCTGCTCGAAGGGCCCGCGCCGGGCACCAGGCTGATCAAGAACCCCCCTGCCGAGCTGGCTGACGGACAACGTGTGAAAGAAAAGGCACCAGGATGAGCGACGAGAACGAACTCGGGACCCCCAAGACGAACGGCGGCAGCAAGTCTCCGATCATTCGCCTCGAGCGCGTGGGCAAGACCTTCTACCGCGGCAAGGAGCGGCTGGACGTGCTCAAGGACCTCGACCTCGAGGTGCCGGAAGGTTCGTTCGAGGCGCTGATGGGACCGAGCGGCTCCGGCAAGAGCACGCTGCTCAACCTGATCGCCGGTCTCGATACGGCCACGGCTGGTAGCGTGCGCGTCAACGGCGTCGACATCGGCGCGCTCAGCGAGGGCGAGCGCGCAGCCTGGCGTGCCGCGAACATCGGCTTCGTGTTCCAGACCTACAACCTGATGCCGGTGCTGAGCGCGCTCGAAAACGTGGAGCTGCCGCTGCTGCTCACCAGCCTGCCCTCGAGCGAGCGCAGGAAGCGCGCCGAGATCGCGCTCGAGGTGGTCGGGCTCAAGGAGCGCATGGGCCACCTCCCGCGCCAGCTCTCCGGCGGTCAGGAGCAGCGCGTGACCATCGCCCGCGCCATCGTCACGGATCCGAAGATCATCGTGGCCGACGAGCCCACCGGTGATCTCGACCGCGAGAGCGCCAACGACATCCTCAAGCTGCTCGAGCGCCTGAACACCGAGTTCAACAAGACGATCGTGATGGTGACGCACGATCCGGCGGCCGCCGATCGCGCGTCGATCCTGCGCAAGCTCGACAAGGGAGCGCTGGTGTCGTGAGGCTCGCGACCATCGCGGTACGCAACATCGGGCGCAACAAGCTGCGCACGGTGCTGACGATCTCGGCCATCGTCGTGGCCGTGCTGGCCTTCATCATGCTGCGCACGGTGATCTGGTCGTGGAACGCCGCGCAGCAGCAGGCTGCCACCGACCGCATCGGCACGCGCCACAAGGTCAGCTTCATCATGCAAATGCCGAAGCGCTACGCCGAGGAG
>DATLIL010000270.1:0-3852 GCA_035539475.1 Polyangiaceae bacterium | reverse complement strand
GAGGAGCGCCTGGTCCGGCAGGCTGTTGAAGATCAAGAACGCCAGCCGCGACGCCATCTCGTGCCCCGTGAACCGGAGCACTCCCTGGGCGTCCGCAGCTCCGAGCTCCGGCCGATACAGGAAGTTCGGCGACGTGAGCAGCGCCACCGTTGCCCAGCGCGCCCCTTCGGTCGGACTGGCAAGCTCGGTCGCGGCGTTCGTGGCAACGCCCACCAGCCGATCGACCTCGGCGCTCTCGAGCGGACGCCGCCATGCACGCAGACCCAGCGCTTCGATGAAACCGCGCACACACGTGTCGCTCGGCGTGCAGCCGATGAATGCGTCGCGCCGTGCGGCATCGGCGAACACCACGTCCACCGCGCCCTCGATCGCCGTGTGGTACTGCTCGACGCCTCGCTCCGAAGTGACGACGGACGAGGCGCCGATGACCGCAAAGTTTCCGTTCCAGCTATCGGAATCGAGCTCGCCAATATCGACTTCCACCCCCAGCAGGTCGCGCACGGCGTTGCGAAACTGCGTCCTCGTCAATCGACGCAGCGCACCGGCCGCAGGCTGAAAGGGAGGCGGATCGTCGAAAACGGGCTCAGCCGCGCCTCCCCCACCGCTACCCGGAGGTCCACCGCCGCCTGGAATCGACGATGTGGCCCCGCTGCCTGCGGTCGAAGGCGCGTCATCGCCGACCACGCCCGTGCACGCGCCTGTCAATACAAGTGCGGCCAGGCAACAGAGCGTCTCGGTTTTCGAGGGCACGAAATTGGTCGTGGTGACCAGCGCTCGGCCCGATCACAAAGCCCGTCGATTGCCGCCCAGCGTGAATTTTCTGACGAATGGCACCAGAACCTGTCAGGTCGCTTGCTAGCAGGTCGCTAGAGCCTCAATTGCAGCTCGCGAGATCGTCGTTGCCGGAGCAAGTCGCGTTGCAGCTCGCGTTGAGCTGCGCCGCATCGAATGCGTCCACCTCACACTGAGGCAGCTTCGGGTTGCTGTTGATGGCAATCGAGTTGACCACGGTGTCCGCAGGCCACGAAAGCAGCGGCCCGAGCGTCGTGAGCTTGGCGTTGTTACCGATGGTGACGCCCGCTGGGCTCGGGATCTCGGGTAGCCCCGCGAGGGACGTCAGCTCCGGATTGTCGTAGATCGAGAGCGAGCCGTCGACGGGCGGAGCGGAAAGGGCGTCCAGCGTGTTGGCGATCGCGAGGCTGCCTACTCTCGTCAAATCAGCCAGCCCCTCGAGCGACGTCAGGTTCGGCGACGAGAGCCCGAGCGTCCCGCCCACGGTCTGGAGCGCTAGCCCCGCGAACGAGGTGGCTCCAACGTGCAAGTAGAGGTTGCCGGGCACGTGGAGGAGACCCCCGAGGCCCGCGACCGAGGTCACCGCCTCTGCGTCGATCGTGACCCCGGGCACCTCGATGAGGTTCTGCAGACCCTCGAGCGACGCCAGCGCAGGATTGTCCACGATCTTGATGCTGGCGTTGATGTAACCGAGCACCGTGACCCCCTCGAGACCGACCAGGTCGACGAGCACGGGGTTCTTCGTGACATTGAGGTGCCCGAACTCCCTCAGGGAATCCAGTCCAGCCAGCGTCGTCAGGCCCTGGTTGGCAAGGATGTCAAACACTCCACCAACGACCTCGAGCG
The DNA here is from genome assembly GCA_035539475.1 of Polyangiaceae bacterium. GTDB lineage: Bacteria > Myxococcota_A > Polyangia > Polyangiales > Polyangiaceae > PMG-095. Next base: position 2,214 of record DATLIL010000270.1, on the reverse strand, counting down.
ACGGGAACAGTTCGAGCGACGTCAGGCCGCTGGTTGCCGCGATCTCGAGGTCGCCCGCGACTGTGGTGAGCGTGTCGAGCGCCGGCGTGGTTTCGCCGAATTGGACGTACGAAATACTGAGCTTGCCGGTGATCTTGCTGCAGCGCTCGTCGATCAGCAGCTGGTAATCGTCGAGGTTCACGACCGTTCGATCACCGACACAGACTTCACCAGCGCCGCCAGCGCCGCCTACCCCGCCGCCGTTGGTTCCGGCCACAGGCTGGTACTGGCTCCCGCTGCCGCCCGGATAGAGGAAGCCACCAGTGCCCGCACTCCCGCCCGTCGCGTCCGTGCCGCCGACACCTGCAGTGCCGGACGAGGCCGTGCCTGCGGCCGCGACCAAGCCCTGGTCACTCTTCGATTCGCCGCATGCCGCTACGAAAATGCTGGCAGCTGCGAAGCTGACCACCTTCGGCAGCTCCATGAGACACACGGCTATCCCATGGTCGCGAGGCGCACAATGACGTGACTTTGCGCGTCAGCGGGTTCGTCACCAAGCCGCCCAAAGCACGAGCCACGTGGGGAGGGCCAGGATGAGGAGCAACACTACCGCGAGCGCGATGCAGCTTCGTGGAAGTCGCGCTCTTCGTCATTTTCCGACGTGCGGGTGCCGGGAGAACTGCACGTCGGAGGCCTCGATGACCCAACGCGCTACCTCTCCCCTTCCCCACCATTCGATCTCGTGAATGAGGTGGCCGTCATCGGCGACCCGAAACTCATCGTAGCGCCAGTCGTTGTGGCCAACGTCGGTGGCCGAGCTGCTCAGCGCGTATCGAAAGACGCGCGGGTAGTACAGCTCGATCGCACCGTTGTGATACGCCCCGAGAAGCCGCAACTTGATGGCGACCGAGCGACTCTCCTGGCGCTCGCCAAGACCGCTTTCGATGATCGAGGCTTCCTCCAACCACGCGTCATGCGGGCAGCGGGGATCGTGGAAATCGAAGTACCAGGAGGAGGTCGCCAACTGATAGGCCGACTCCGGAAAGCGACCGCGGTTCTGCTCCAGATACTGTTCGTAGCGGGACCAGACCTCCCCTCCGCTGTCGGCGTCGCGCTCGGCACTCAGGATGAACATGTCCTACTTGATCCGCTGTGGCGGCCCGAGTTCCAGGCCACCGAAACAGATGCCGTAGAGCATCTTGTCCGACCCGCGTTCGTTACCGACCGAAAGAGCCAGCACGGATCCCATTGGGTCGATCTTGACGAGGAGCGACTCTGCCCCCTTCGAGTAGCCGCGGACGCGTCCTTCGAAACGCTCGCACGTCCGCCGGTACGACGCCGCCAGCAAGCCGCTCTCGACGCGAGCCATCAGCTGTTCGCTGGTGTGACCGGAGTAGTCCGCAGAGAAGCGGTCTTCACTCGTGCCGTCGTGAACTGCCTCGAGCCCTTCCGACGGCACTCCGAGCTTCGTCCACTTCTCGGGCACCTTTGCCGAGCAGCCCACCAGAGCGCTCAGCACGAGGCCAACCCTCAGCACCGTGCTCTGCCGCCTCCGCACCACCGCGCTTACCATTGCCGCTAGACGCTAACATACGCTGTGACAGAGTGGAGCCCGAAGGCCTTGAAAGAATGGCGCTTGCCGTCGACATGGCTCCCCCGAGGCCCGCGTCGATACCGATCGTAAAGCGACCGTCAGTTGGTGCTTGACGCGTTTTCGCGAGACCGATCATTGCTCGTCGACGCCCGCTGGATTTCTGCCGCTCGCACGGCCCAGGCGCCCGGTCGCAGAGCGCCGGTCCACGCCGACGACTTCGACGCCGTTCCCGCGAGTCATCGCGCGCGAGCACGCCAATACGGAGCTTCGAAAACCGGGATGTAGAGTGCTTGCCATGCAAACGAGCACGAATTTGGCCGTTTCGTTCTCTGCAACTCCGTCGCCCGCTGGGCTCTCCGACGCCGATCTTCTCGCCGCCACGCGCGGCCTTGTCGGACGTTCGAACCAGCTGCTCGCCGCCTTGCTCGTTCATCTCGGGGAGATCGAAGCGCGCGGCCTCCACCGCAGCCGCGCCTGCTCCAGCCTCTACACTTACTGCATCTACGTGCTGCGCTTCTCCGAAGACGAGGCCTACCGTCGGGTCTCCGCGGCCCGCCTCGTGCGCCGCTTTCCGACGCTGCTGGAGGCCATCGCTACCGGCGAGCTCCACCTCACGGGCCTGTTGATGCTCGGTCCGCATC
>DATLIL010000269.1:0-1595 GCA_035539475.1 Polyangiaceae bacterium | reverse complement strand
GTGGGCCGCTATTCCAACCATGCGCCATTGGAGCGAGCTACCTCCAGAGGTACGCTCACTGGGGATTACGCCGCTGCTCTTTATCTGTTTGCCACAGGCAGTGGCCTTGCTCGTTCTTTGGCTGTAGCCGAGCCACCATTCGGGACCGCCCGCCGCATCCGCAACCGTGCGATCTGGGCTGTGGCCCTGTTCGCCGCGTCGATCGCGCCGGGCATCATCGGGCTCGGCATCGCGACAGCGACCGACGATCAGATCAACACCGCCCAACCGTTGGCTTTGCTGTTCTGGACCGTGGGACTGCTCTTCGCCCTGTGGGCTGCCGTTCCGACTTTGCGCTACTGGGATGCTCTGCCTGCCCAGACACGTTGGCTGGGCACGCTCCCCCTCCTTTCGGTCTCCCTGCTCCTGAGCGTCGCTCTGGTCGTGCCATTGCTCACCTGAGATGCGAGCGATTCGCAACTGGAAACTTTGTCCGCGACTAAAATGTGTCTGCTTTAGAAGCGGCAACACGACTAAAATCGGCCTCGATGGATTACGAGGCATTCTTCACCGGCCATCTCGGACGCCTGCGCGACGAAGGACGATATCGTGTCTTCGCCGAGCTGGAGCGGATCGTGGGCGCCTTCCCGCGGGCGCGTCTGCATCGCGAAGGCCAGCCGCCACGCGACGTCACCGTCTGGTGCAGCAACGACTATCTCGCGATGGGTCAACATCCTACTGTCGTCGAGGCGATGCAGGCGGCAATCGGTGCCCAGGGGTCGGGTGCCGGCGGTACGCGCAACATCTCCGGCACCAACACGCTGCATGCCGCGCTCGAGCGCGAGTTGGCCGCCCTCCACAACAAGCAGGCGGCCCTCGTTTTCACCTCGGGCTATGTCGCCAACGAGACGACCCTGCAAACGCTCGGCGCCATGCTGCCCGGCTGTGAGCTCTACTCCGACGCCTTCAACCACGCCTCGATGATCGCGGGCATCCGCCACTCGGGCGCCGTGCGCAAGATCTTCCGTCACAACGACGTGCGTCACCTCGAGGAGTTGCTGGCCGCGGCCGATCCCGCGACGCCCAAGATCGTGGCTTTCGAATCGGTTTACTCGATGGATGGCGACATCTCGCCGATCAACGAGATCTGTGACGTCGCCCATCGCTACGGCGCCCTCACCTATCTCGACGAAGTCCATGCCGTGGGTATGTACGGCGACAGCGGTGGCGGTGTCGCCGAACGCGACGGTGCGCTCGACAAGGTCGATATCGTGCAGGCGACGCTCGCCAAGGCTTTCGGCGTTGTCGGCGGTTACATCGCCTCGACTGAGGCCACGGTCGACTTTGTGCGCTCCTGTGGCTCGGGCTTCATCTTCACGACGTCGCTGCCACCGGCCATTGCCGCGGCTGCGCTCGCCAGCGTGCGCCTTGTGCGCAGTCAGCCTGAGTTGCGCGTGCGCCACCAGGAACGCGCCGCGACCCTGAAGCGCCGCCTTGCCGCTGCGGGATTGCCGGTGATGCCGTCGGCCACGCACATCGTGCCGGTGTTCGTGGGCGATGCTGCGCTCTGCAAGCAGGCAAGCGACCTGCTGATGGAGCGCCACGCGATCTATGTG
>DATLIL010000268.1:0-4232 GCA_035539475.1 Polyangiaceae bacterium | reverse complement strand
GTCTCGTCCGGCGAGGGCCTTGTCGAGATCGGGGCCGTGGTCGTCCAGGAACTCGCCAGCGGTGGTGTCGTCGATGCCGCAGAGGTCGTAGCTGTGGTCGCCGTCGCCGATGCTGACGCGTTCGTTGCGCAGCACGCGGATGCCCATGCGCTCGAGCTCGGCGCACCACTCGCGGGCACCCGAGTAGTACTCGTGGTTGCCGGTCACGAAGAACACGCCGTAGCGCGCCTTGAGCTGGCTGAGCGGCGCCACGTGGGCGCGTAGCTCCTCCACGCTACCGTCGACCAGATCGCCGGTGATGGCGATGACGTCGGGCTCGAGGGCGTTGGTCGTTGCCACGATCTGCTCGATGAAGTCGCGGCGGATGGTGGGGCCCACGTGCACGTCGCTGAGCTGAGCGATGGTGGTGCCGTCGAGCGGGCGGGGGAGGCGAGCCAGGCGGACCTGGACCTCGCGCACCGCCACCCGGGCGAGGCCCGAGCGCACGGCGTACGCCGACAGGCCGCCGGTGAGCAGCACCACGCAGGCGGCGCTGACCCGGGCCAGCAGGGTGCGGCGCTCCGGATCCAGGGGGCCGGCGTCGCCCTGCAGCCGCGAGAGCAGGGTCAAGAGCCCCCGTCCAGCATCAGTCAGGGCCAGGGTCAGCAGGAGCAGGACCAGTACACCTGTCCAAATGAACGATAGCCACACTAGCGGCCGAGCCCAGTCCCCCAACCGGCTAAACCAGATCCAGGCGGGCACCAGCAAGAACAGCACCACCATGCCAGCGGTGAGGGCTCGGTGCGTGGCGGTAGGCAGCGAAACGTCGCGGATCAGCCGCGCCCAGGCGTAATAGTGGACGAGTCCAACCAGGCCCAGGGCGACGGTCAGGAACACCACGAAGGAGACCACTCGCGACATTTCCGTAGTTCATGGGCCAGCGGGACGGCGCTGCCAAGTGGCGTCTTGAACATCGCCCACTCCCGGGCTATCAGCCTCGAGAACCCGCAACAGTTTCCAGTACGAGGCCGAAGAGTGGACAGCCCGATGCCCGAATCAGACCGGGATCCCGAAGAGACTCGCGAGTGGATCGAGTCGCTCGAATCCGTCGTAACTCACGAAGGTCGTGACCGCGCGCGCTTTTTGCTGCAGCGCGTGTTCGAATCGGCGCGGCAGCACCGCGCCCAGCCGCTGCTCCCCAGGAGCACCGACTACGTCAACACGATCGCACCCGACGAAGAACCCGAGTACCCGGGCGATCGCGAGCTCGAGCAGCGCGTGCGCCGCATCATCCGCTGGAATGCGGCGGTGATGGTGCACCGCGCGAACAAGCACTTCGACGGCATCGGCGGTCACATCTCGACGTACGCCTCGAGCGCCACGCTGTACGAGGTGGCCTTCAACCATTTCTTCCGCGGTAAAGATGGCGCCGGTTCTGGCGACCAGATCTACTTCCAGGGCCACGCCACGCCGGGCATCTATGCCCGCGCCTTCCTCGAAGGCAGGCTCGGCGTCGAGCACCTCGAGCGCTTCCGCCGTGAGGTCGAGCGCGGCAAGGGGCTCTCGTCTTACCCGCACCCGCGCCTGATGCCGGACTTCTGGGAGTTCCCCACGGTCAGCATGGGCCTGGGTCCGATCCACTCGATCTACCAGGCGCGGCTCAACCGCTACCTGCACAACCGCGGCATCGCGGATACGTCCAACTCACGCGTGTGGACCTTCGTCGGCGACGGCGAGACGGACGAGCCGGAGACGCTCGGCGCGCTCTCCATCGCGGCGCGTGAGGGCCTCGACAACCTGACCTTCGTCGTCAACTGCAACCTGCAGCGCCTGGACGGCCCCGTCCGCGGCAACGGCAAGATCATCCAGGAGCTCGAGGGCGTCTTCTCCGGCGCGGGCTGGAACGTGATCAAGGTGATCTGGGGACCCGAGTGGGACGAGCTCTTCGCTCGCGACCACGAGGGCGTCCTGCGCCGTCACCTCAACGCCATCGTCGACGGCCAGTGGCAGCGCATGACGACCGCCTCGGGCGAGTACGTGCGCGAGAACTTCTTTGGTCTCGACCCGCGCATGCTCGAGCTCGTCAAGCACATGCCGGACGAGGAAATCGGCAAGCTGCGCCGCGGCGGTCACAGCCAGCGCAAGGTCTTCGCCGCCTACCAGCGCGCGATGGAGCAGCGTGGCCGTCCGACCGCCATCCTGGCGCACACGGTCAAGGGCTGGGAGCTCGGCGAAGCCTTCGAGGGCTCGAACGTCACCCATCAGAAGAAGAAGATGGAGAAGAGCGAGATCAAGTCGTTCCGCGACTTGCTCGAGCTGCCCATCCCCGACGACAAGCTCGACGATCCGCCGTTCTACCACCCGGGCATGGACAGCCCCGAGGTGAAGTACGTGCTCGAGCGCCGGCGCGAGCTCGGCGGCCAGATCCCGAAGCGTCGCACGCAGGCTCAGGTCAAGCTGGAGCTCCCGGGCGAGGACACCTTCGCCGAGTTTTACCAGGGCATGGCCAAGGGTCAGGCCTCGACCACGATGGTGTTCGCGCGCCTCCTGGCCAAGCTCATCCGCGACAAGAAGATCGGCAAGCGCATCGTGCCGATCGTGCCCGACGAGGCCCGCACCTTCGGCATGGACGCCCTGTTCAGCCAGGTGGGCATCTACTCACCGGTCGGCCAGCTCTACGAGCCGATCGACAAGGGCAAGCTGCTCTACTACCGCGAGGCCAAGGACGGTCAGGTGCTGGAAGAGGGCATCACCGAGGCCGGCAGCATGTCGTCGTTCATGGCCGCCGCCACCTCGTATTCGATCCACGGCCAGCCGCTGATCCCGTTCTACATCTTCTATTCGATGTTCGGCTTCCAGCGCACCGGTGACCAGCTCTGGGCCGCGGGCGATGCCATGGCGCGCGGCTTCGTGCTCGGCGCCACGGCGGGTCGCACCACGCTGAACGGCGAGGGCCTGCAGCACGAAGACGGCCACAGTCAGCTCGCCGCGACCACGGTGCCTGCCTGCGTGCCGTACGACGTCTCGTTCGCCTTCGAGCTAGCCGCCGTGATCGAGGACGGCCTGCACCGGATGTTCGAGAAGGACGAGAACATCTACTACTACATCACGCTGCAGAACGAGGATTACTCCATGCCGCCCATGCCGGAGGGCGCGAAGGAGGGCATCCTCAAGGGCCTCTACCGCTTCAAGCCGGCAGAGAAGCGGCTCGACAAACACGTGCAGCTGTTCGGCAGCGGCTCGATCATGATGCAGGTGCTGGCAGCGCAGCAGCTTCTGGCCGAGCGCTTCGGCGTTTCGTCCGACGTCTGGGGCGTGACCAGCTGGCAGAACCTGCGCAAGGACGCGCTCGAGTGCGAGCGCTACAACCGCCTGCACCCCGAGGCGGAGCAGCGCGTGCCGTACATCCAGCAGGTGCTCGGCAACGTTCCCGGTCCGTTCATCTTCGCCAGCGACTACATGAAGTCGCTGCCCGATCTGCTGAGCCGCTTCGTGCCGGCCCGCGTCGTGCCGCTCGGCACGGACGGCTTCGGCATGAGCGACACGCGCGAGGCGCTGCGCCGCCACTTCGAGGTCGACGGGCCGTCGATCGCGATCGGCGCACTGCACGGGCTACGGCAAGAAGGCCAGGTCAGCGCCGCCGAGGTCGCACGGGCGATCAAGGACCTGAACGTCGACCCCGACAAGATCTCGGCGCTCTCGATCTGACGCCGGTCTGCTCGGCGGAAAGCCGCACGCCGCTGTCGGGCACCGCTTCCGGGCTCGGCGGCGGCGCCGTTCCGCGCGTCCTGCGCTCGGGGGAAGCCAGGCTGCGCCCGCGGACTGCGAGGCCGCCGCCCGCGCGGAAGATCAGCATGGTCCCACCTTGATCCAGGCATCCTCCCAGGCGCTGCCGGTGCCGGGTTTGTAGTGGTACTCGCTGGCGCCGCACCAGGATGTCTCGGGCCAGGGCCTGCACTCGTAGATGAACGCTCCGTCCGTCACTCGCTCGTGCTCCGAGTAGGAACGGAGCTCCCACTCGGGCAGCTCGGCACACTCGCTGATCGGGCCGGGGCCACCCCCGCCTTGCGACGGCGTGCCGGCCGCTCCTGCAGCGTCACCCGGAGCGCCGGCGCTCAGCGGCGCTTCGCCCGCGCTGCCTCCGCCATTCGCGACTCCGCCGTCGCTCGTGCCTGCACCGGCATCACCCTCGTTGGCCAGGCCGCCGCCTTTGCCTGTCACCGCGGCTGACCCGCCGCCGCCCGAGCCTCCGC
>DATLIL010000267.1:0-3607 GCA_035539475.1 Polyangiaceae bacterium | reverse complement strand
ACGCGATCGGTGATCTGGTGCGCCTGTTCGGCATCGTGATCATGATGCTGCTGCTCGACTGGCGGCTCGCGCTGATCGCCTTCGCGGCCGTGCCGCCCGTGGCGCTGATGGTGCGCTTCGTGCGCCGGCGCATGCGCGAGGTGCGCGAGCGGATGTCGCGGAAGGCTTCGCGCACCTCGCGCATGAACGCGATCATGAGCGAGCAGGTCGCCGGCATGACGCTGATCCAGGCCTACGGTCGCAAGGAAGCCGCCGAGCGCGAGTTCGACGAGAGCAGCCGCGAATACCGCGACGCCAACATGAAGGCGATCAAGTGGGACGCCTTCCAGGACGCCGCCATCGACGGCGTGAGCTCGGTCTGCCTGGCGCTCGTGATCGTGGCGGTCGGCTACCACGGCGTGAGCTTCGGCACGATCGTCGCGCTGAGCGCTTACCTGGCCTTGTTCTTCGAGCCGATCAGCGCGCTGGCCACGCGCTACACGCTGCTGCAGAGCGCCATGGCCGGAGCCGAGCGCGCCTTCGGCCTGCTCGACGTCGAAGCCCCGGACGCGCCGCAGCGGCAACCCAAGCCCAAGGGCAGCGCGGACCACGCCGTCGAGTTCGACCACGTCGGCTTCGCCTACAAGCCGGGCGTGCCGGTGCTGTTCGACCTCAGCCTGCGCGTGAAGCACGGCGAAAAAATCGCGCTGGTCGGCCCGACCGGCTCGGGCAAGACCACGATCACGGCGCTCCTGCTGCGCCTGTACGAGATCGAGCAGGGCGTGATCCGCCTGGACGGCGACGACATCGGCGGGATCGAGCGGCACGACCTGCGCCGCCGTTTCGCGGTCGTGCCGCAAGACGTCGTGCTCTTTCCCGGCACGCTGGCCAGCAACGTCGCAGCCAGTGACAACCCGGACAGGGCGCGCGTGCGGGCGGTGCTCGAGCGCATCGGCGCCTGGGATCTGTTCTCTTCACGCGAGGGCGGCGTGGACACGCGCGTGGACGAGCAGGGCCAGAACTTCTCCACCGGCGAGCGCCAGCTGATCGCCTTCGCGCGCGCGCTCTACCGCGACGCGCCGATCCTGATCCTGGACGAGGCCACGGCCAACATCGACAGCAACACCGAGGCCCGCCTGCACCACGCGCTGGAAGAGCTGCTCCGTGGCCGCACCGCCATCATCATCGCTCATCGCCTGAGCACGATCCGTTCCGCCGATCGCATCCTGGTGCTGCGCAAGGGCCGTCTGGTCGAGCAGGGCACCCACGAGGAGCTCCTGGCGCAGGGCGGGCTGTACGCCAAGCTGCATGACCTGCAGTTCTCGCGCGAGCCCGCCGCGCAGGGCGCAGCAACCACGGAAGTCACCGCGCCGAGCGCTTGACGGTTGTCAGCCGTCGCCTGGCTCTGCTCCAATGAGTCAGGTGGCAATGCTGAAGCAGGCGTGGACGGTTCTGGGTGTGATGGTTTGCACGGCGAGCCTCGGCTGCGCGGGTCCGCAGCCCCGGCCCACGGACTCGCCGGAGAAGGCGGCGAAGGCTGCTCCGGCGCAGGAGCTCGCCGGGAGCTCCGGCGGAAAGCCCCCGGTACTCGTCATCACTCCGGGCCAGGAGCCACGCCAGCTCTTGCGCTACGTGCACCGCAAGGACGAGGAGTTCCTGGTCAGCGTGCGTCACGAGATGACGATGGCGATGGACGGCGGTCCCTCCGTGACCATCCCGATGCTGTACGAGGCAACGCAGAAGAACCTGTCCGTGGATGCCGGCGGAGCCGCGCGGAGAAGCGGCCGCTACGCCAAGCTCGAGCTCATCCCGGGAGCCGACCCGCGGGTGGCTCAGGCCATGACCACCGCGCTCAAGGGATTCGAGCGCGTGACGTTCTCCGACCGCATCGACTCGCAGGGCAACGTCAGCAACGTGTCGGTGGACGTCAGCGCCATCGAGAACGAACGCCTGCGCACGATGGTCGCAGGCATGCAGGACGCCATCACCGACTGCGCCATGCCCTGGCCGCTGGAGCCGGTTGGCATTGGCGCCCGCTGGCGCCGCACGCGGCAGGTCAAGGCCAACGGCGTGGCCATGGAGCAGACGGCGGTGATGTCGCTGGTCGAGAGACAGGGCAACCAGGTCGACACCACGATCGAGATCTCTCAACACGCAGACCCGCAAATGCTGGCGCTGCCCGACGGCACTTCGGCGGAGCTCGTGTCGCTCAAGGGTAGCGGCAAGGGAACCTGGCACACGGTGCTCGATCCCCTCTCGTTCGAGAGCAAGAGCACGGTGATCGTCGAGACCACCATGCGTCAGAACCAGACCGAGAGCACCACGACCCTGACGATGCAGATCGCGCTCACCATGCGCAGCACCGGCAAGTAGTAGATTCGGGCTGGTACCCGCGCTCCCGTCGCGGTATGATGTTGGTATGACCGCTGCAAAGATCGCCATTACGTTGCCGCCGGAGCAGCTCGCGAAAGCGCAGCAAGCCGTGCGCCGCGGTCGCGCCCGATCAGTCTCTGCTTACATTTCGCAGGCGCTCGCTGCGCAGGATCGCGCGGACACGTTGCAGGTTCTTGTCGGCGAACTGGTCCGAGAGCACGGTGAGCCGACCCGCTCGGAGGAAGCATGGGCAAGACGCGTCCTCAAGCGCGTGCGCCGGGCCTGACGCTGGATGCAGGGGCGCTGATTGCGTTGGATCGGGGGGATCGACGCATGATCGCCCTTCTGCGCCAGGCGTCGACCAAGGGTGTCGACCTTCGCGTGCCCGCGGGGGCAATGGCGCAAGCGTGGAGAAACGGCACACGACAGGCCGTCCTCGCGCGCTTCCTACGGGCTCGCGAAGTGCAGATCAAACCTTTGGATGAGCATCTGGCCAGGGCCTGCGGCGAGCTTTGCGCGGCAGCGGGAACGGCTGACATCGTCGATGCGTCGGTCGTTCTGGTCGCGCGTGAGCACGGTGATGTGGTGCTGAGCAGTGACGTCGACGATCTGACTCGGCTCGATCCGAAGCTCTCGATCGAATCCATCTAGCTCGCGATGTCGACTTGTGTGCGCATTACGCACAAGCGACGCATGGCTAGGGTGACGCAGGCAAGCCAGCGTCCCGCGCCGAAACTGCTCGTGAAAGTTTCTACACTAGGCCTTCGCCGGGCGGCCCCGATACAACGGAAGGGTGAACGTCAACCTGCTGATCGAGGCGCTGGTGCGGCAGACCACCGTGCTGGTCGCGCAGCTTGCCACCGCGGCGGGCGCGCGCGCGCTCTTGGCCAACACCGCCAATCAGGTGTTCATGGACCTCGTGCGCGAGCTCAAGGAGCAGGGCCTGGGCAACAAGGTGATCGCCGACATGTTCGGCCTCAGCCTGCGCACCTACCACAACCGCATCGCGCGCCTGTCCGAGAGCACGACCGACCGCGGCCGCTCGCTGTGGGAAGCCCTGCTCAGCCACCTGCAGCAGAACGGCCCGCTCTCGCGCCGCGCCCTGGTCCAGCGCTTCGCCGCCGACGACGAGGCCAGCATCCGTGGCGTGCTCAAGGATCTGGTCGACAGCGGCATGGTCTTTCGCGCCGGGCGCGGTGATCTGACGAACTACCAGGCAGCGCGCGTCAACGAGGGCTCGAACGAGGCCCTGAGC
>DATLIL010000266.1:0-6019 GCA_035539475.1 Polyangiaceae bacterium | reverse complement strand
GAGCCCATGGGCGCGCGAGGCGCCGGCAGCGCGGGTCCGTTGGGCCGCTTCGGCTGAGTCGGCGCTTCCTCGCTCATCGGCGCTTCCGCGATGCGCGGCGCCGCAGCGGGCTTGATAGCGGGTTTGGGCGCAGCCAATGGTGCCGGCGGCGAAGGCGCGACCGGTGCCGCTGCCGGCTTCGGCTGCGACGCCTTCTTCACGAACGCAGCAAGGTCGGGCACCTGGCGGATCTCGAGCCATTCGGCCATGCCCTCGCGCCAGGCGAGCGCCGTGGTCGGGATGGTTCCGCGCTCGATCTCACGACCGAGCTCGCTGAACGGCATTTCCCGGTCCTGACCGTCGCCCACTTCCACGGCCCAGAGCGTTTCTGGAGGAGGCGGCGGCACTGGGGGTGGTGGCACACTCGGCACCACTTGCTGCTGCTGCAGGGCGGCAGCGGCGGCCTGCGCTTGCTTGCCCAGCGTATTGGCCACGCCGCCGATCAGCGTCGCCTGACGCATTCGCGGGGCGGGCGCTACTGGAGCGGGCGCTGCTGGGGCCGCCATCGCAGGCGCCACTGCCTGCGGCGGCAATGGGCCGACGGACTTAGTTTCGATCGCCTTGTCAGCTTCGGCCTCTTTCGCCGCCGCCGAAATCTTCGTGACCCCCGGCTTTGATGCGTCGACCCGAATGCCCGCCTGGCATTGCTTGCACTTGATGGTGACGACTTTGCCGGAGACCTTACGCTGGTAGATCTCGTCGGTGATGGAAAAGGCTTTGCCGCACGTGGGGCACGTGACACCAAACGCCATCCGAGTAACAAGCGTACACGTTCTCAACGGCGTTGCCGTGTTTTTTGCGGAACCGACCTGCCGGGTCCTCCGCCTCGGCTTAAATACTTCAGCAAATGACCTGGTCTGAGGGACGTATTCTTGAGCGCCGCGATTGGGCACCCGGCCTGTTCACGTTGCGGGTGCAGGCGGAGATCGCCCCGTTCGAGCCCGGCCAGTTCGTCAACATCGGCCTGCGCCTGGAGGGCGAGCTCGTCTTCCGGGCCTACTCGCTGGCGTCCCCACCATCCCAGCCGCTCGAATTCTACGTGACAGAAGTACAGGGCGGCGCCCTCACACCTCGGCTCTGCCAGCTCACGCCCGGTGAGTCTCTGCTGGTGGAGCAGCATCCTCAGGGCTTCTTCACGCTGCGCTACATCCCCGACGCGCCGGAGCTCTGGCTGCTGGCAACGGGCACGGGCCTGGGGCCGTTCATGTCGATGCTGCGCTCCGAGGAGATCTGGCGGCGCTTCGGTCGGCTCGTCCTGGCGCACGGTGTGCGAGAAGCAGCGCAGCTCAGTTACCGCGACGAGCTCGCGGAGCTTTCAGCCCAGCATGACGGCCGCCTCGTCTGGGTGCCGGTCGTGAGCCGTGAGTCAGCCGCAGGCGGAGTCCTGCACGGCCGGCTCACGACCACCCTCACTGACGGCTCCCTGGAGCAGCGCGCGGGCGTGACGCTCGATCCGGCGCGCTCTCACGTCATGTTGTGCGGCAACCCGGCGATGATCCACGACGTGACGGCGCTGCTCGAGGAGCGCGGGCTGCGCAAACATCGGCAGCGCAAACCCGGGCATATTTCCATCGAGAAATACTGGTAGTTCAGACCCCGACGCGGCCGTAGACGGGGATCTCGGCGCCGGAAATGTCGCGCGCGGCGTCGGAGAGTAGAAACGCGACCACGCCGCTCAGCGATTCGGGGGTGACCCACTTACCGAAGTCCGCCTTCGGCATCGCAGCGCGATTGCCCGCGGTGTCGATCGTGCTCGGGTGAACGACGTTCAGGCGCACGCCGTCAGCGAGCACCTCGGCGGCGGCTGCCTTGACCAGGCCGAGCAGGGCGGCCTTCGACGCAGCGTAGGCGGCGGCGTTGGCGCTCTCCCACGGTCGGGCGGCGGCGCGCGAACCGACCACGACGATGCTGCCGCGCTTGCGTTCCACCATTCCCGGCAAGAGCGCGTGCAGCGCAACGCGCGCCGTCTCGAGGTTGCTCTCCATCATGGCGCGCCAGATCTCGCCGCTCTCGTCCTCGTGGAAGCGCTTGCCGCCTTTCCAGCCGCCGGCCACTAGCACGGCGCCGTCGGGTTGGTGCTCGCCGAGCAGCTTGCTGAACGCCTCTGGCGACGCGAGCTCCGCACGCCCCACGGGGACGACCCGATGCCCCGCTGCTTGCAGCTGCTCGACCAGCGTCGGTCCGAATCCGCCGGTGGCGCCTGTAACGAAGACGGTACTCATGGGCTAGTCGATGGTGACGCCGAGCGAGAAGCGCAACATGAATTGAATGGGGTAAATGCCGCCGTTGAAATTGGCGACCTCCGAGAGCGTCCGATCGGTCGCGAGCAAGAGCTCGTCTTCCGAGCAACCGGTGCTTGTGGCCAGATCCTCGGGAGTCTCTCCTGGCTGCAAGGGCCGTTGCTCGAAGCAGCGCTTCTCCCGATTCAGCTCGACGCCGAGACCGATGCCGCCTGCGAGCGTGAAGGCGCCGATGCGCGAGTGCGAGCCGAGGTAGCCGTAGAAATGGCGTTCGGTGTGCGAGAGCTGATCGAAGACGCCGTTCGTGTCGGAGGCCTTGTAGGTGTACCCGTAGTTCGTGAGGATGGCTCGCAGCACGTAGCCCTTCATCGCCTTGCCCTCGAGCCAGAAGCCGGCCGAGATCGACGCGCCGGAGATCGGCCCGAGGCCGTTCGACTCTTGCGACAACGGGTCCTCACGGCCCGAGAAGTTGAAGGACGGAGGCTGTTCGTTCACCACGAACACCGGGACGACCTCGACCGAGAGCCACTCGAGCAGGCCGACCTCGAGCTCGAGGCCCAAGCGACCTTCGAGCAGCCAGCTCAACGGGTCGACGCGCACGGACCAGGGCGGCAGGCCTCCATCCGGTTTCTTCGGTGGAGGAGGAGGCGGGGGCGGTTCGTAGCCCTGCTCCGGGGGCGGATAGCCCTGTTGAGGTGGCGGATAGGTTTGCTGCTGAGGCGGCGGGTAGCCCTGCTGTTGCTGAGGCGGCGGGTAGCCCTGCTGTTGCTGAGCCGGGTATGGCTGTTGCGCTGGAGGTGGCTGTGCCGGCGCGGGCTGCGCGGGAGGAGGTTGCGGCGGAGAAGGTTGTTCCGGGGGTGGCTGAGCGGGCGGAGGCTCCGGGGGAAAGGTCCCCGTCGCCGTGGGAGGGGCTGCCTGAGCAAGCGCCAGCGCGCTGGTCAGGGTCAAACCTCCAAGGACGAGCGATCCAAGCAAGGAGCTACGCATCGGCGAGAAGGATAGGACACTCCTTGCCCTGCCGCGACCCACCGGCGGCCTTCCGGGCAGCCCGAGAGCCCTTTGCGGGTGCCGCGGAGGCGGGCTAGGTTGCGAGCCCCCCCGCGAACGATTCGAGGTCGAAAAAGATGGTTCTGAAGTTGGAGCTTTCGAGCGGTGACGCCTCTGCGGCGAGCAGCGATACGCTGGTGATCGGTGTGTTTCAGGGGCAGGTTGACTCGCACCCGAGCGTGCTCTCGATCGATCGGGCACTCGGTGGCGGCCTGCTCGAGCACGCCAAGGCCGTCGAGTTCGACGGCAAGTCCGACCAGACCATGGACATTGCCACCCTTGGCAAGCTGAAGGCGCGGCGGCTCCTCGTGCTCGGCGCCGGTGAGGAGCAGAAGTTCGACGCCGCCCGCCTGCGCACCTTCGTCGCCTCGGCGATGCGCGCCGCGCTCGGCTCACAGGTACGCACGGTCGCGCTCGTGCTGCCGCGCGATCACGCGGACGCGCGAACCGTCGGTGAAGGCGTCGGCCTCGGCTGCTATCGCTTCACCAAGTACTTTACCGGTGATCGCAAGCCGAAGACCGAGCTTGGCAAGGTCGTCGTGTTCGGTGCCGGCAAGAGCTCGGCCGCCGACAAGAAGGCCGCCGATCTGGGGCTTCGCGTGGCAGGTGCCGTGGGGCTCGCGCGCGACGCCGTCAACGAGCCGCCCAACGTGCTCTACCCCGAGGCGCTGGCGCAGGTGGCGCGGCGGATCGCCAAGGAGCACAAGCTCAAGATCAAGGTGCTCGACAAGAAGGGCATCCTCGCTGCCGGAATGAACCTGCACTACGCGGTGGGTCAGGGCAGCAGCAACGAGCCGCGCTTCATCCATCTGTCGTACGTGCCGCGGAAGAAGAAGAAGAAGCTCTGCTTCGTGGGCAAGGGCCTGACCTTCGACTCCGGTGGCCTCTGTATCAAGCCGGCGCCCGGCATGGGCGAGATGAAGAGCGACATGGCCGGCGCCGCAGCGGTGCTCGGGCTCATGGCCGCCGTGGCCCAGGTCAAACCCGACGTGGAGGTCCACGTCATCGTCGGTGCGGCCGAGAACATGCCCGACGGCGATGCCTATCGCCCCGCGGACGTGTTCACGTCGCTCGACGGCAAGACCGTGGAGATCATCAACACGGACGCCGAAGGGCGCCTGGTGCTGGCCGACGCCCTGACCTACGCGGTGGGGCTCAAGCCCGACGTGATCATCGACGCCGCCACGCTGACGGGCGCCGCCCTGGTCGCCTTGGGCAAGTCCTGCTCCGCCTTCTACGCCACCGACGACGACCTCGCCGCGGGCGTGCAGAGCGCGGCGCGAGAGGCGGGCGAGTCGTTCTGGCGCATGCCCCTGCTGGACGAGCTCAGCGAGCAGCTGAAGAGCGACGTGGCCGACCTGAAGCACACCGGCGACCGCTACGGTGGTTCGATCACCGCTGCGCTGTTCCTGCGTGAGTTCACCGGCGGTCTGCCCTGGATCCACTGCGACATCGCCGGTCCGGTGCTGGCCGAGCGCGCTCGCGGCATGTACCCCAAGGGTGGCACCGGTCACGCGGTGCTGACCTTCCTGCAGCTCGTGGAGCAGGCCGCACGTTAGGTCCATGGCAACGGAGGTGGTTGGCAGGGCCGATGCTCGCGGGTTCGCGGAGCGCGCGAACATCCTGCTGCCGGGCCTTTATGCCTGGCTGCTGACCATCGCCGAGCCGGCCACCGGCGCCGGGGTCGGCGTTCTGGCGCGGACGCTGGCCTTCCTCGCGCTGCTCGCCCTCGTGATCGGGCCCTTCCTGGCGCCCGACCGCCCCCTGCTCGGACGTGGCTTCGGCATCTACGGCTTCCTCGGGCTTTCGGTGCTCACCTGGTGGCAGCTTGGCCCCGCGGTCTCGGCCGAGCAGCTCGACCCGCTGCGCGCTGCGCTCGGAGCCTTTGGCTGGATGCTCTACGCCTTCGGTTGGGGCAAGACGCGCGGTCGCGGCCGCGTGCCGGAGGACGACCCGAACGTCGTGCCGGGGCCGTCGCTGACCGGCCGCGGACGGCTCTCCACGGTGGCCTGGGTGGTGGCGGGGGTGGCGCTCGTTGGCGCCGTGCTCCCCACGGTGTTCGCCTGGCGCGTGGATCGCGCCGATCATGCCGTGCTCGGTCATGCGACCACTCTGGCGGCGGGGGCCGCCGTGCTCTCTGCCGGCGCGAACCTGGCGCTCGGATTCGGTCAGCCCCGCGTCGAGCGGAGCCCGGGTTCTCGCCTGAATTCTGCGGCCGCGGCGCTTGCTGCCCTGGCCGTGTTCGCCCTCGTCGGGCTGCTCTGGCTCGCCCTGGGCTGACGTTCGCTGCTAGCCTTGAGCCGCGCGAGCGCGCGCCGACGCCATGGGCAAGGTCATCGATCTACTGAGCCTGCTGCTGCTGATCGGAGCCTGCGTGGCTTTCTGCCTGGGGGCATACCATCTGTCGGCCAGCCGCGACCTGGCCGCCCTCTACTGGTTCGCCGCCGGTGCGCTCGGATTGAAAGCGTCGACCGATCTCCTGCGGCCGAAGGCTGGGGCGCGGTGAGGGGAGAGCCGAGACCCGCTCTCCTCGCGCTGCTCTTCGCCCTGGCTTGCTCTTCGCCCAAACGCGACGCTACCGAACACGCCACGTTGCCCCCAGGCGTCGTGGCACGGGTCGCCAACGTCGACATAGCTGCAACGACCGTCGCCGACATCGCTCGAGCGCAGACGGTCTCGGCGTCGACCGCCGC
>DATLIL010000265.1:0-10384 GCA_035539475.1 Polyangiaceae bacterium | reverse complement strand
GATTCTGGTACAAGAAGCCGGAAGCCAACGCTGCCGCAATCAAAGCCTTCATCGTCAACCGAGTTGGCGATTTCGGATTCGCGATCGGCATTTTCGCGGTCTTCATGATGACCGGAGCCCTCGATTTCGACACCGTGTTCGCGCAGGCGCCGACCCTGACCGGCAAGACCATCAATTTCTTCGGCTGGCACGCCGACGCGATGACCCTGATCTGTCTGCTGCTGTTCATGGGCGCGATGGGCAAGTCGGCGCAGCTCTTCCTGCACACCTGGCTGCCCGACGCGATGGAGGGCCCGACGCCGGTCTCGGCGCTGATCCATGCCGCGACGATGGTGACGGCGGGCGTGTTCCTGGTCTGCCGGATGTCGCCGGTGCTGGAGTGGGCGCCGCACGCGCTGACCTTCATCACCTTCGTCGGCGGGGCGACGGCGTTCTTCGCGGCGACGGTCGGGCTGGTGCAGAACGACATCAAGCGGGTGATCGCCTATTCGACCTGCTCGCAGCTCGGCTACATGTTCGTGGCGGCCGGCGTCGGCGTGTATTCGGCGGCGATGTTCCATCTCTTCACCCACGCCTTCTTCAAGGCGCTCCTATTCCTCGGCTCGGGGTCGGTCATCACCGCGATGCACCACGAGCAGGACATGCGGAACTACGGCGGGCTGAAGAGTAAGATCCCGCTGACCTTCTGGGCGATGGTGATCGGGACGCTGGCGATCACCGGCGTCGGGATCCCGCTGACCTCGATCGGCTTCGCCGGCTTCCTGTCGAAGGACGCGATCATCGAGAGCGCGCACGCCGGCGGCACCGGGGCGGCGGCCTACGCCTTCTGGCTGCTGGTGGTGTCGGCGCTGATGACGTCGTTCTACTCCTGGCGGCTGATCTTCCTGACCTTCTTCGGCGAGCCGCGCGGCGACCATCACGCCCACGACCACGCGCACGAGAGCCCGCGCACCATGCTGATCCCGCTTGGCGTGCTGGCGGTCGGGGCGGTGCTCGCCGGCATGATCTGGTACAAGCCGTTCTTCGGCGACCATGCCTCGGTCAACGCCTTCTTCGCGATCCCCGCCCACGCCGAGGCCGAGGCGGCCGCGGCGGCGCCCGTCGAAGCCGCGCCGGCGGAGGAGCATGCCGAGGCCGTGGCGGAGCCTGCGGCAGCGCCGGCGCATGGCTGGGAGGCGGGCGGCATCTTCATGGCGGCCGACAACCACGTCATGGACGAGGCGCACCATTCGCCGGCTTGGGTGAAGGTCTCGCCGTTCGTGGCGATGCTGATCGGGCTCGGCCTCGCCTACTGGTTCTACATCCTCGACCCGCGGATGCCGGTGGCGCTGGCGAGGAACCAGCCGGTGCTCTACCGCTTCCTGCTCAACAAGTGGTACTTCGACGAGATCTACGACTTCCTTCTGGTCCGGCCGGCGAAGTGGCTCGGCACGCTGCTCTGGAAGGGCGGCGACGGCGGGGTGATCGACGGTACGCTGAACGGCATCGCCATGGGCATCGTGCCCTGGTTCACCCGCCTCGCCGGACGCGCGCAGTCGGGGTACCTGTTCCACTATGCCTTCGCCATGGTGCTGGGCCTGGTGATCCTGACGCTCTGGCTCGGCCTGGGGAGCGCGGGGTAAGATGAACAGCCTCCTCTCCCTCGTCACCTTCCTGCCGATGATCGGCGCCGTGGTGCTGATCGTCTTCCTGCGCGGCGAGGACGCGATGGCGCAGCGCAACGCCAAGCTCCTCGCGCTCTTCACCACGACGGCGACCTTCCTGTTGTCGCTCTTCGTGCTCTCGGGGTTCGATCCCTCGGACACCGGCTTCCAGTTCGTCGAGGAGCGGGCCTGGATCGGCGGGCTGACCTACAAGATGGGGGTCGACGGCATCTCGGTGCTGTTCGTGATGCTGACGACCTTCCTGATGCCGATCACCATCTGGTCGACCTGGGGCGTCACCGAGCGGGTAAAGGAGTACATGGTCGCCTTCCTGCTGCTCGAGACGCTGATGCTCGGCGTCTTCTGCGCGCTGGACCTCGTGCTCTTCTACATCTTCTTCGAGGGCGGCCTGATCCCGATGTTCCTGATCATCGGCATCTGGGGCGGGGCGCAGCGGATCTACGCCGCCTTCAAGTTCTTCCTCTACACCTTCCTCGGCTCGGTGCTGATGCTGGTGGCGATGATCGCCATGTACTACCAGGCCGGCACCACCGACATCCCGACGCTGCTGACCCATCCGTTCCCGACGGAGACCATGCGGGTGATGGGCTTCACCATCGTCGGCGGGGCGCAGACGCTGATGTGGCTGGCGTTCTTCGCGAGCTTCGCGGTGAAGATGCCGATGTGGCCGGTGCACACCTGGCTGCCGGACGCGCACGTGCAGGCGCCGACCGGCGGCTCGATCATCCTGGCCGCCGTGCTGCTCAAGCTCGGCACCTACGGTTACATCCGCTTCTGCATGGGCATGATCCCGGGCCCGGCCTGGGAAGGCGCCGCCACGCTGGCGGGCGTCGCGATCATGGGCGGCATCATCTACGGCGCGCTCGTGGCCTGGAAGCAGGACGACGTGAAGCGCCTGGTCGCGTACTCCTCGGTCGCGCACATGGGCTTCGTCATGCTGGGCCTGTTCGCCGGCAACGAGGCCGGTGTGGCCGGCTCGATCCTGCAGATGCTGAACCACGGCGTGTCCACGGGCGCGCTGTTCCTCCTGGTCGGCGTCATCTACGACCGGCGCCACACCCGCCTGGTGCGCGAGTTCGGCGGCCTGGCCAAGGTGATGCCGGTCTACGCCGTCGTCTTCGTCATCGTCACGATGTCGAGCGTGGGCGTGCCCGGTACGAACGGGTTCGTCGGCGAGTTCATGATCGTGATGGGCACGTTCGTCTCGCAGGTCCTCGGCGGTAACGCCCGGGTGCAGGCAGCCGGCGCCGCCTTCGGCGTCGTGCTCGCGGCCGTGTACATGCTGAGCGTTACGCAGAAGATGTTCTTCGGTCCGCTGAAGAACCCGAAGAACTTCCACCTCAACGACCTCAACTCCCGCGAGTCGGTGGCGCTGGCTCCGCTCGTGGCTCTCGTCTTCATCATCGGCTTCTTCCCGAACCTGTTCCTGGCCCCGATGAGCAACGGCGTGAGCGCCGTGGTCGAGCGCTACATCGACGGGCGTAAGGCCTACCAGGACAACAAGGGCAGCTCGGTGGCGGCCATCCAGCCGCGTCGCGGCGGCCCGCTCGAGCGCGGCTACCCCGAAGGTCCCTCCGCCGCTCCCGCCGACAAGGCCCAAGCTCTGAACCAGCCCGCTGCCGCTGCCCAGGAGGCGCCATGAGCGTCCTGATCGCTGTCTCTCCGATTCTCGTCGTCGCCTTTGGCGCGCTGCTCCTGATGCTCTCGGAGGCGTTCGGCAAGCCCGCAGCGCCGGAAGGCTACGGGCCCGGCGGTATCGTGATCGATGCCGGCGCCGGCCGTAGCTCCGAGCTCGCCCTTGGCGCCGCCGTCGTCCTGTTCGCCGGCGCGCTCGCCAGCGTGGCGGTGTGGCTGGTCGGACCGGAGAACATCCCGGGCACCGCGGAGCTCGCGCCGTACCTGGTGATGGATCGCTTCGCGCTCTTCTTCTGCTTCGTGCTCGCCACCGGCGGCGGCCTCGCAGCGCTGCTGGCCGGCGGCTACCTGCCCGAGCACCACCTCGATCGCGGCGAGTTCTTCCCGCTCGTGCTGTTTGCCACGGTCGGCGCCATGGCCCTGGCGGCGGCCGGTGACCTGCTCACGCTGTTCATCGGTCTCGAGACGATGTCGCTCGGCGTCTACTGCATGATCGGCTTGCGCCGCGGCAGCCCGCGCGCCGTCGAAGCCGCGCTGAAGTACTTCTTGCTCGGCAGCTTCGCGGCCACGCTGATGCTCTTCGGCGGTGCGCTGCTCTACGGCGCCACTGGCCACACCGACCTCGGCGGCATCGGCCAGGCGCTGCGTGGCGCCGGCGCCGGCAGCCCGGTCAGCATTCCCCTCAGCCTGGTCGGCGTGACGCTGATGATCGCCGGGCTGGCCTTCAAGATCAGCGCGGTGCCGTTCCACATGTGGACGCCCGACGCCTACGAGGGCGCGCCCACCCCCGCCACGGGTTTCATGGCCGCGGCGGTGAAGACGGCCGCCTTCGCCGTGCTCCTGCGCGTGCTGCTGGTCGCGTTCGGCGACGAGCGGCTGATGAGCTGGGGTAGCGGCTGGCCGCCGGCCCTCGCCATGCTGGCGATCCTGACGATGACGGTCGGCAACCTGGTGGCGGGTCGCCAGGAGTCGGTCAAGCGCATGCTGGCCTACTCGTCGATCGCGCACGCCGGGTACGCGCTGGTCGGTGTGGTTGCCGCCATCCACGCCCCCAAGGCCACGCCGAGCGTGCTCTTTTACATGCTGACCTACTCGTTCTCGACGCTCGGCGCGTTCGGGGCCCTCATCCTCTGCGGCCGGCGCGGCGCGGAGGCGGTCAGCTACTCGGACCTCGCGGGCCTGGGTAAGCGCCATCCGCCGGCGGCGCTCGCCTTCACGCTGTTCTTGCTCTCGCTCGCTGGCGCGCCGCCGACCGCGGGCTTCTTCGGCAAGCTGTACGTCTTCAGCGCCGGTATCGACGCCGAGCTCTACCCGCTGGTCATCATCGGCCTGCTCAACAGCGTGGTGGGCGCCTACTACTACATCAAGGTGATCGTGTTCATGTACATGCGGGAGCCCGAGCCGGGCGCCCCGATCGCCACGCCCATGCAGTCGGGTCTGGTGTCGTCGGCGCTGGTGATCGCCGCGATCCTGGTGCTGCTGCTGGGTCTCTTGCCCGGCACGACGCTCGACTGGGCCTCCGCCGCCAGCCTGGCCAGCGCGAAATAAGCTGGTAGAACGGTCCGCGATGAACTTTCGGACCGCGCTCTGGGCAACGTTCCTCCTCGCGGCTCTGACGAGCTGCAAGCAGGAGACGTCCGGCCCGGCCCCGTCCAGCAAGCCCGCGCTGCCGGCCCCCGTCGCCAGCGGCCTGCCGGGTGATCTCTCGCGCGTCAGCACGGTGGTCAACCCGAACAAGGAAAAGGTCTACGACGGACCGACGGCCACGGTGCGCGGCGTGATCCGCGCCTCTGGTGACGCGGCGAGCGCCGCTCCGGTGCAGGGGCTCGAGATCCCGCCCGAGTGCGCCAAGGCGCGCGACGTCTACGGCTATCCGTTCCAGGAGGGCCCCGCGCGAGAGCTCGCCGACGTCCTGGTCACCGTCACCGGCTACCAGGGCTACGTGGCGGAGACCAAGCCCGCGGTGACGCTCGAAGGCAAGGACTGCAGCTGGGGTGCCCGGACCATCGCGCTCACCTACGGCCAGCGCATCGACGTCGTCAGCAAGGACAAGAACTCCTACGTCCCGGACCTGCTCGGCTCGAAGATGAAGGCCCAGCTCGTTGCCACTCCTTTCGGCAAGGGCACGGCCAACCTCTATCCGCCCGCCGCGGGCCGCTACATCCTGATCGACAACCTGCGCCTGTTCATGGCGGCAGAGGTGCTGGTGCTCAAGTACGCCACGCACGACGTCACGGGGGCTGACGGCCGCTTCGAGATCGTCGGCATCCCGCCGGGCAAGGTGACCGTGAGCGCGCTCTTGCCGAGCACCGGCGCCGTCGCGCAGAAGGAAATCGAGCTCAAGGGGGGCGACAACACGGAGCTCGACCTCACGCTCGCCTTCGACGCCAAGAAGTACCAGGCGGAGCTGAAGCCAGCGGGCTCGGCCAGTCCGAGCGCGTCGTCTCCGCCGCGCTGATGGTTCAGCGGTCGTTGCCGACTGTTCGCGGTAGGTTCACGCGAAATAGCGTGCTGCCGTTTCTCGTCACGACGTCGATGTAACCGTCGTGCGCCTGAACCACCTGTTGAACGATGTACAGGCCAAGGCCGAGGCCCTGGGCGCCCGTCCGCCGTGGGCTGCCTGATCGAAACGGATCGAAGATGTGGGGCAGGATCGCAGGGTCGATCTCGCCTGCGTTACTCACCGTCAGCGTGACCTCTCCGGGGCGACTCCCGTCGATCTCCACGCGGACCGGCTGAGCGCGCGCGCCATGTCTGAGGGCATTCCCGATCAGGTTCGCTGCGACCTGCTCGATGCGGACGGCGTCCCAGTGACCTCGTCCGTCGCCGGTCTTGTCGAGCTGGATGGTGCGCCCGGGGTGCAACACGCGCAGCTCGTCGAGCACACGGCTGGCCAGCAGCGCGAGATCGACAGGAGCGCGGCCCGAGAGCGCAATTCCGCCGGCCAGGCGCCCTCGCGCCAGGTCGGAGAGCTGATCGACGAGGCCGAGCATCCTGCGTGCGCTCGAGCGGATCCTCTCGGCGACGCGCTCGCGCTGAGAGTCGTCGCTGCGACCGAGCGTCTCGGCGCCGTTCATCACCACGCTGAGCGGACTGCGCAGATCGTGGCTGATCGTCGCGACGAAGGTCTCGCTCGCTCGCAGCGCTTCGTTCTGCTCGAGCTCGAGAGCCTTGACGCGATCGGCGAGCTCTTCGAGCGCCCTCGCCCGCAACATGCCCTCGAAAGCGGAGGCCAGGCCTTCGACGGTTACGCCCAGCAGAGGGTCTGCGCTCTCCACCGGCCCGCTGCAGTCCAGCACGGCGACGATCTGTCCGTCGACGTCGTGGATCGGTGCGGCGTAACAGACGAGGCCGTGTGCGTCGGGATCGGAGTGGGCTCGGCCGATGACGGCGACCGGTGCGTCCTCGGCCAGCGCCGTGCCGATGGCGTTGGTGCCCCGCGTGCGCTCGTCCCAGTGGGCTCCGTCGGGAAACCGACGCTGAAAATCGGCACCGCCGAGCTTGTCCCGGTTGTGTGCGGCGATCAGAACGCCGTCCTGATCGGCCAGGAAGAGCCCGCAGCCGCGCCGCGCGAGCTCGTCGGCGCCGGCACGCAGGAGCTCGTGGCCGCGAGCGAAGTGGCCCGCTGAACGCTGCCGCCGTTCGGCGAAGTTCCCGTCGACGTGTGGAGCGAGACCTGCCGAAGCTGCCGTCGAGCGCAGCCGATTCACTCGCCGCCAGCGCGGAAGGACTGGATGATCCGCGAGGCCCGCTTGCCCCTCGTTGAAGCGACGCCAGAGCTCATAGCCAGGATCGCTTAGCGTCAGCATTCGAGCCACGTACCACCCACGAGGGTTGGCGCCAGGCCTATGCGCAGAGCGAGGAGACTTTTTTGCTGTGTTGCAGGATGGCGCAGCGTACGTCGCTCACGCTCAGCGGCACTCGAGGAGAGCCGCATGGACCTCGGTCCAGCGGTATGTGGCGTCGCCTGGCTGGGAGGCGGTCCAGGCCAGCAGCACATGTCTATCGAGCGCAGCGACGGCGGCGCCAGGGTAAACGCCGCTCGCGTCTCGCGCTGCCGTGCTGAACGCGTTCATGGTTTCGCCGCGTTCGTCGAGCAGCCTGAGCACGACCTCGAGCTCGTCGGACGCCGCGTCCGGTTGCACGAGCGAAGCGACGAGTAGCTTTCCGTCCACGCTGCCGAGGCTCGCAGGGGTACCCGCGAGTGCGGATGACGCGAGCGTGGTCGGACCGAGCAACAGCCCTTCCGTCGGCGCGACGACGGCCATGCGCAACTCGAAGGCCTGGTAGGGAAAGCCCGTTGAGCCCGTGGGATCGCCCTCGAGCTCACGCCACACGGCGGCCACGGCGCCCGGAGCCTCGGGCCATGCTGCTAGCTCGGGCTGGCGCATCTCGCCGAATTCCCAGTCGATCGTCGTGCGCTCGGGACCATCACCCTGACCAGGCAGCTCGACTTCGATGCGTGCGCCGTGGTCCAGCGCCGCAGCCGAGGCGTAGCCATCGGTGAGCGGCGCGAGGCTCACGTCGGCGTCGAGGCCGCCGGGCGCGGGCCAGGGCGTGCGCTCGGACTCGAGCACACCCTGACTCCACGTCGTCACCGTTCCGACGCTGCCGTCGTCGACCCTGGAGCGCATGGCGGTGAGCAGGGAACCGTTCAGGGGCACGATGCCGGTGCAAGCGCCCGACGTTTCACCCGGCGAGGCGGTCCAGTCCGGTTGATAACCTCCCGCCTCCGCCGTGCCGATCACCGCGACGGTGCTCGTGGTGCAGAGCCCTAGACCTGCTTCGAGCGTCACCGCCTCCGTCCAGCCGCTCGCGCTGTTACCGATCTTGGTCAGCGGCCCGAGCTTCAGCTCGGAGCGCCCGTCGACCAGGCTCACGCGTCGTGCCTGGATGGTGGGAAGCGATGCGTCGCGCTCGCCCGAGAACTGGGCGATCACGTCGAAGCCGCCGTCGCGCTGCAAGACCACGGGCCCCGATGCGGAGCCCGAAGCCGTGCTCATCACGACCCGGGGGGAGGCGCGCAAGACGAGCTCGCTGCAGGGACCCAGCGGCACGTCCGGTGCGGTGACGGCACCGTCGTGCTCGGATTGCCCTCCGCAGCCGCTGAGCGCGAGCAACAACGCGCGCCTCCAAGCCATGGGCACAGATTATCACGGGTGCCGCTGGCGCCAGGCGACGCTCTTGGGCGACGCCGCAAATACCGGCGCTATGGCGGCGACGTCGTCGGTGAAGATCCCGTCGGCACCGCGCTCGAGCAGCATCGCTGCCTGTGCAGGGTCGTTGATCACCCAGTAGTCGACGCGAAGACCCAGGCGGTGGCAGCGCTCGATGAAGGCGGCCCCGCTCAGATCGATCGGCCCCGAGTGTGTGGGGATCTGCACGCGAACGCCGGGTACGGGCAAGGCCTTCAGCAAGAGCTCGGGTGCGAAGCGGAGCTGCACCACCTCGAGCTGTGACAGCCCGAGCGCACCGCGGTAGCCGGCACGCCGAATGCGGCGCAGGCAGCGCCAGGAGAAGCTCGTCAGCAGCACGCGGCCTTCTGCTCGCCGGGAGTGCAAAAGCTCGACCAGGCGCGCGATCTCCGGGGCCGTCGCCAGCTTGACGTCGACGTTGAACGCGGCGGTCGGGAGCTCTTCCAGCAACTGGTCGAAGCGCTCGAGCCCCCATCCGGCGATCTCCGCCCAGTCGCTTGCCGCGATGCTGTGCCGGACGCCGCGGATGCGCTCCGCCGTGGGATCGTGTGAGACGACGAAGACGCCGTCGCGGCTCGGGTGTACGTCGAGCTCCAGCACGTCGGCCCCGAGCTCGAGCGCGCGGCGGAAAGCGGGCAGTGTGTTCTCCGGCAGCTCCGCGCTCGCCCCGCGATGAGCGTAGAGCACGGGATCTTCGACGCCGGACCAGGAGTGCATTCAGGGAGCTCTAGCGTTTCGGCGCTGCGCTCGGCAACGGACTGAGCTTGCTCGTCGAGGGGATGCCGATGGCCAGGCCGACGCTGATGCCGATGACGCCGCCAAAGAACGCACCGGTGAGCTGCTGGGAGCCACAGGAGTAGTGGCTCTGGCCGCAGCCGGCGACATTGCCGCCGAGGAACCCGAGCAGCAGCATGGAGCCCGTCGCGATGCCTGCGATGATCCAGGGACGCTCCGGAGCGGCCTCCGTGACGTGGATCGCCTCGACCTCATCGCGCCGAAACCGCCGCTGCGAGTAGCGATCGGACACGACGAGCGCGTCCGGCTCACGCTGCAGGGCGACCGGATTCTCGAACTCGTAGCCGGTGCCGTCCTCGAAGTTCTCGATCTCGACGGTGTCGTACTTTTCGAAGATCAGCGGCGGTGCGCCCTTGCGCTGGACGACGAGTGCGTCACCGTCCGGTGCGATGCTCTGCACGTTGGCGGGAGCCAGCGTCGCGCTGCGGTAGCAGCCGCCCAGGGCGGTGCACCCGACGATCACTGCCACGCCGCGCCAGCCACGCATCGTAGGACGACGATAGCAAAGCGGACGGCGCGTCGATAGGTCAGGGGGCTTGTTCGGTCGGCTCTGCGGCGCCGACCTTGACGCGCTGGAAGGTACGGCGGCCCACGAAGGGCAGCTCGCCCGTGCGGATGCGGATCACGGCGGGTTTTTCGCTGACGAAGGTGCCGGTCAGCGCCTCGAAGGCGAAGCCCTCGGAGGGGACCGAGGCGTTGAAGCGAGCGTGTGCGAGGTAGAGGCCCGGGCGGGCAAAGGTGTCGTCGGGGCAGAGCTCGATCAGGCGGCTGGTCGAGCTGACCGAGCCACCGGGATTGAGCAGGCGAAAGGCCTGCAGGTCCGGCGCGCGCGTGTCGGGCTGCGGATCGCAGGTGATGGCTCCGTCGGGACCACTGAGATCGAAGCTCATGAGCTCGCGCCGGAAGAAGATGCGGACCGGTTCGTTCGAGCGATTGCGAACCTCGACGGTGACGGTGGCCGTCTCTTCGCTGGAGGCGTCCGAACCGCGGGCAAAGCGCACCTCGAGCGGAGGCGGTTGCTCGTTCTTGGGCGGCTTGGCCGCGTACTCATCGCCGAGCGTGAACGGTGTCCCCACGAGCTCCTTCACCCCGGGC
>DATLIL010000264.1:0-2349 GCA_035539475.1 Polyangiaceae bacterium | reverse complement strand
CAGGTGGACCAGAGCAAGGCCCCGAGCACGTTCAAGAGCAGGAAGCGTGGAACGGGGATGGCGCTGAGCCCCGCAGTGAAGGGCGTCACGTTGCGGATGCCGTAGACGAAGCGAAAGCCGATCAAGAGCCAGGTCTCGTGGCGGCGGAGCAGCGCGGTGGCGCGGTCCACGCCAGCCTGCAAGCGACCGAAGCGCGCGAGGAGCCGCCCGCCGTAGCGCCGCCCCAAGAAGAACGCACACTGATCGCCGCACAGGCTGCCGGCGAACGCGGCGACCACGACCCACGGTAGCTCGAGATAACCCTGATGCGCGGCGAACCCGCCGAGCACGAGCACGGTCTCACCCTCGGCGAACGTTCCGATGACGATTGCGGCGTAGCCGTACTGATTGACGAGATCCATCAACTTCATGTGGCGGCGTCGAGGGGCTCGCTCACCCGAGCTGGGCCAAGTCGTCGCGGCTCGGGGCTCCCCGGCTCGGGCGTGCTGCTCATTCGTCCTCGCGAAGCGTCTCGACAACTTACCAGGAGGTCCCGGCCTGGGCGCCAACTAGGCACTTCAGCGCGAATCTCCGCAGCCAGGTCGCCGGTCAGCGGTCAGCGTGGTCTGGGCCAATCTGCCCAGGCGCGTGGCCTTCGGTTTGCAGGTGAATCGAGCGGAGGTGCAATACCCATGCGATTCGAAGGCATCTTGGCTCTCTCACTATTTGGTCTCGCCATCGTAGCTTGTGAAAAAGAAAAGCCCGGTCCGATGGTCCCGGCTGCCGGCACCACGCAGGCCATCGACAAGGGCATCATGGACCTGGCCAACGCGCGCTGCGATCGGCAACAGCGTTGCAACAACATCGGACCGAACGCCAAGTACTCCAGTCGCGATCACTGCATGAGCGTGCAGGGCGGTGAGGCCCGCGACAAGCTCCAGGGCTGCACGCACGGCGTCGATCAGGACGACATGCGCCAGTGCCTGACCGCGATCCAGAACCAGGACTGTAGCGGCCTGTTCTCCGACGTCGGAGAAGACAAGGCCTGCGGTATGGACGACCTGTGTGCTGACTGAGGGGCGATGCGCCCCGCTCGCGTCGGCGTCGGTGTGGCGCCGACGCGCGCTCAGCTACGGGCCGGCGCTCCACACGCCGTCGTCCCACATGGTCGTGCAGTAGGCTTCGGGATCGGTCGAGGCCGTACCCTCGTAGAAGCATTCGCGAAACTCGAGCCCGAAGGTGTAGCTGCAGCAGCCGATCAGCATCTGCTCGGGGCACGTGGCGGTCGACCAGGTCCCGCCCGCGTCGGTGCAGCCCTCTTCCTGGTTCTCGAGCGAGGCACGCGGCCCCGTGGACTCGATGCACGAGTGCCTCACCGCCGTGAGGTCGCAGGTGCCGAACGTGCCTGCGTTGCTGCTGGTACCGGCGCTGCCTGCGTTGCCGTCATTCGAGTCGTCGGCGTCGCTGCCACAAGCCAGGAGGCCGCAACCGATGACGACGAGAAAGGCGCGAAGCAGCGAGGTCAGAGCTCCAGCCTATCAGGGAAGCCCTGGTCCTGGCGTGCCTCAACGCGTGAACCCGAGCTCGGTCGCGAGCTCGCGGTAGGCGGCAGCGAGCTCGGGCAGCTGGTAGTGAGCGTTGAGCCCGCTCGGATTCGGCAACGCCCACGTGCGGACGCCCGCGAAGTCGAGTGGCTGGAGGCCGAGCCGTGCGCGCGGCTGCGCCGTGACGCGGCGGTAGGCGTCGAGCCCGAGGAACGCCACGCACTGGGGCCGCGTTCGCCGTACCTTGCGCGCCAGCTGCCGCGCACCCGAGGCATAGTCGTCTGGCGTGAGCTCGGCGGCGGAGGCCGTCGCGTGGTCGACCACGTTGGTCACGCCGATCCCGCGCACGAGCAGCTCCTCTTCTTCGGCCGGTGAGAGCGTGCGTGGCGTGAAGCCAGCGAGCGTCAGGGTTTTCCAGAAGCGGTTGCCAGGTCGCGCGAAGTGGTGGCCAACCGCGGCCGAATAGAGGCTCGGGTTGATCCCGCAAAAGAGCAGACGGAGCTCCGGCCGGATCAGGTCCCTGACGCCTCGTCCGCGCGCCGCCGCCAGGTCGCTGGCGCTCGGTTTTCGACTGGGGAACGTTGCTGCCACTGAGCGATGGTCTATCCCCGACGCGGCGAGGACAGAAGATCGCACTCGGCTCCGCCACGGGAACGTGATTAGCTGCGGCCATGAATGGTGGCTTGGTGACGGTGGGTTGGGGCCTGGCGCTCGCGGGTCTGATGTTCATCTTGCCGTCCTGCGGCGATGACGCGGATGGCGACAGCAAGGCGACGAACGGCGGCTCGGCGGGTACGTCGCCGACCGGCGGTTCGAGCGCCGGAGG
>DATLIL010000263.1:0-6696 GCA_035539475.1 Polyangiaceae bacterium | reverse complement strand
TGAAGAGCTCCGCCAGCGTTTCGGGCTTCGAGCGCGTGGTGTCTTCGGTGACGAAGGTCACCGGCAAACCGGCGCGCACCAGCATGGTGATGGCCGCCTCGGCGCGACGCCTGACGAGTGCCGCGTCCCAGCCCTCGGCGTGGGCGCGCACCGGGCTCGAGCCGACGAAGGTGTGCGCCTCGATCTTCACGCCCGTCCGCTGCGAAAGCTCGATGATCGGGAGCAGATCGCTCTCCAGCGTGCGGCCGGCGCAGGCCACCGACAGCGGCAACCGCGCCTGCTCCACGGCGCGACACGAAGCCAGGCAGTCCTCGAAGGCGCGCGCACCAGCGGCGGGCAGTCCGAGGTTGGCGGTGCTCACGCCGACCTCCGCCATCAAGCCGAGGAGCTCGGCGCGCTCGGCCGTGTCGGGCTGACGCACGCTGGCGTTCTGCAGGCCGTCGCGCAGCGTGTCGTCGAGTAATTCCACCCCTCGCGCAGGCGGCCCCGCCGCGGCGTTCCAGTCGTGGATGAGGTCGGTGGGGCGCGCCACTCAGCGGGCAGCGTACCATTCGTTGCGCCAGGGCTGCACAAACGTCACACTGGCCGGAGCTCGCGAGCGAAAAAAGCTCCGCGACATCCGTATGATCAGCCAGGCCACGCGAGAACTGATCCGCAAGCGACTGAACGACGAAGTCGGCCGCATCGACAAGGAGGCGCCGCTGCGCGTGGCGCTGACCTACCCGTCGCCCTACCACGTGGGCATGAGCTCGCTCGGGTACCAGCGCATCTACGCCGCGCTGCAAGCCATGCCCGGCGTCGCCTGCGAGCGCGTGTTCCTGGCGGACGGCGCCGATCAGCCCGGAGCGGGCGGCGATCTGGAGCGGCCGGTCAGTTACGAGAGCCTGCGCGAGCTGGGCGACTTTCCCGTGATCGCGGTCAGCGTCGCCTACGAGCTCGAGATCGCGGGGCTGCTCAAGCTGCTCGCGGCGGCTGGCATTCCGCTCCAGGGTAGCGAACGCGACGGCCGGCATCCGTTCGTGCTGGCGGGCGGGCCGCTCACCTTCTCGAACCCACTGCCGCTGACGCCGTTCGTGGACGCCATCGTGATCGGCGAGGGCGAGGGCGTCGTGGAATGGGCGCTCGAGACCCTGCGTGAGAGCGCGAACAGGGAGCAGGCGCTCGAGGCGCTGGCTGCGCACCCGCACATCCTCGTTCCGGCCCTTCACGGCGAAGCGTTGCCCAAGGTCGCGGCCTGTGACGACGAGCTCCTGCCGGCGACCAGCAGCATCATCACGCCGCACACCGAGCTCGCGAACATGTTCTTGCTCGAGGCGGAGCGCGGCTGTTCGCGCGGCTGCACCTATTGCGTGATGCGCCGCAGCACCAACGGCGGGATGCGCATCGTGCCGAAAGACGTGATCCTGGAGCGCATTCCAGCGCATGCGCGCAAGGTGGGTCTGGTCGGCGCCGCCGTCAGCGACCACCCGAAGATCGTCGAGATCGTGCGCGAGCTGGCCGAGCGGGGCCTCGGGGTGGGCCTCTCGAGCCTGCGTCCGGACAAGCTCAAGGACGAGTTCGTGGGCGCCCTGCGCCTGGCCGGTTACAAGACGCTGACCACGGCGCTCGACGGCCCGAGCGAGCGCCTGCGCGGCCTGATCGACAGGCGCGGCCGCGAGCCGCACTACCACGCGGCCGCCGAGCACGCGCGCAAGCATGGCATGGATCGGCTCAAGCTCTACCTGATGATCGGCTTGCCGGGCGAAACGGACGCCGACATCGACGAGTGCGTGACCTTCGTCAGCGAGCTCAGCCGCATCATTCCGATCGCGCTCGGCGTGGCGCCGTTCTGTTCGAAGCGCAACACGCCGCTCGACAAGATGCCCTACGCCGGCATCCGCACGGTGGAGCAGCGGCTGGAGCGCCTCAGGCGCGGCCTGCGCGGTCGCGCTGACGTGCGCTCGGTCAGTGCGCGCTGGGCCTGGGTCGAGTACGTGCTGGCCCAGGGTGGCGGCGCCGAGGGCCTGGCGCTGGCGCGCGCCGTGGCGAACGGCGGCCGCTTCGCCGACTACAAGCGCGCTTTCGCCGAGCTCGGCCACTCACCGGACGGCGCAGGTTACGCCCAGACGGTGATGCCCGTCGCGCCGGAGCGGCTCAAGCACCGCAAGCTCTCGCTGGTTCAACCCGGTTCGGCCTGAAGCCATGGAGAAACCCGTGGCGCAGCCACCCAACTGGGCGTTTCGCGTGCGGGTCCTGATCCTGATGGCCGTGCTGTTCATGGTCATGGGCTACGCCGCCCGCGACAGCTACGTGCGCCGCTCCCGTACTGACTGGGAACGCACGCTGCTCGTCGCGGTGGTCGTGCTCGAGGTCGAGCCCGTGGAGCAGTCGGCGCTCTCCGGCTTCGGCGAGCGCCTGCCGCTGCTGCAAGAAAAGCTCGCGCTCGAAGCCCGCCGCTACCGGCCGGATCTGAAGTTACCCTTCGAGTTCCAGCTCTTCGGCCCGATCCGGGTGGAGAAATCGCCGCCCGAGCCGAGCGGCGACAGCTTTTTCGAGCTCGGCGCGCACGCCTGGCGCCAGTGGCGCTACGTACGCAAGGTCGACGATCTCTCCGGCGTCGCCTCGCGCGCCTACGACGGCCGCCTCTACGTCACCGTCCGCCCGCCGACTCCCGGCGGCAAGACAATGGTCGAGGGTTTCAGCGAAGACGGCGGCCGTATCGGGACCGTCAGTGTCGAGCTCGACGACGGCATGGTCGACCTGGCGCTGCTCGTCGTCGCGCACGAGCTCCTGCACACCCTGGGCGCCACCGACAAGTACGACGCCCGCGGCCACGCCGTCGTGCCCTTCGGGCTCGCCGACCCCGATCTGGAGCCACTCTATCCGCAGACACACGTCGAGATCATGGCGCGCAATCGCCCGCTCGCACTCGGTAAAGAGGTCACCCCCGAGTCGATCGACGAGCTCCGCGTGGGCAGCAAAACGGCTCGCGAAATCGGCTGGCTGGCGAGCGAGTAGATCCGCCTGGGCCGGCTCGCCGTAGGCAAGCGCCCATAACCCTTGCGGCGTGGGAAGCGCTCTGGATACCATGATGGATCCATGTCCTCATCACGACGACGAATCGTAGGCTCCGCGCTACTTGCTTCACTGAGCTCTGGTTGTGGACCGAAGCAGTTGCCCGAGCAGCCGAAGACCAACGTCGCCGAGGCCACGGGACGGACGGCCGCCATCGTGGTCGAGGGCCCCGGTAACCCGTTCGTCGTGGACTGGAAAGCCGAGCAGCGCGCCGATCTCGAGGTGGCGATGCGTCAGGGGGTCGCGGTCGTCGCCTATGACGGCAGCCACCTGCGCCTGCTCAATGATTGCCGGATCGAAGGCAGCTACGGCTTCTTCGGTGTGGTCACCAAAGAAGACGTGGTGCAGCTGAACTCCGCCGACGAGATCAGCGCCAATCTCCCGCTGGGTGGAGTCGGTCTGGCGGCACAACTGGGAGCCGAGCTCGATCGCGGCGCGAGCCTCGACGTGGCCATGGTCATCGTCGGCATGTCGCGTACGACCTGGCAGGGCCCCACGCGCGCCGATCTGAAGGGCATGTGCGACGGAGCTACCCACTTCGTTCGCGGAGCCACCGTCGGTGCCTTCGCCCTGGCCATGGGGCAGCGCAGCAAGACGCGCTCGGCCGTGGAAATCTTCGGCCTCGGCGCCCGCGCTGGCAGCGAATCCAGCAGCATCGTCAAGAATCGCGACGGCGCGCTGGACGCCTGCAAGGCCGCCGAACCACGCAACGAAAATCCGCCTTCTCAGTGTGGTGCGTTGATCCGGATCGAGCTCAACCCGATTGCGAAATCAGCGGTGGCCAGCAACGTCGCCACGGAGGCCAAACCGGTCGCGGCTGAAGCCGTTGCTTGCGCCGAAGGTTTCGTCTGGTCCGAAGGCAAGTGTGCTCGCAAGGAGACAGCCAAGGCCTTTGCCTGCGGCCCCGACGATCCGCAGACCTGCCTGAGTCAATGCGAGAACGGCAACGTCGATAGCTGCGCTGCGCTCGGCTACATGCTCTTGACCGGCGAGGGAGGCCTCGAACAAAACCCGCAGGCGGCTTTCGAGATCGCCTCCAAGTCTTGCGAATACGGCAGCAGCATGGGCTGCCACAATCGCGCCCTCCAGCTCGACTACGGGCTCGGTGTCCAGCAGGATCGGGCCGCCTCTCTTGCGGGTTTCAATCTGGCCTGCAACGGCGGCGTGGGCGAGGCCTGCTTCGCCGTCGGCTATCGCTACTTCTCCGGCGACGCCGTGCCCGTCGACAAGGCCCTGGCGGCGTCGTTCTTCGCCCGCGGCTGTAACGCCGGTGAGCTCAGCTCATGCGTCAATCTGGGTGTGCAGTACGCCGGCGGCGACGGCGTGCCCGCCGATCAGCTCAAGGCGCGCGACTTCAACCAGCGCGCCTGCGACGGCGGCGTGCCCATGGCCTGCAGCAACATCGGGCTCAGGTACGAGTTCGGCATGAACGTGCCGAAGGACCCCAGGAAGGCGCGCGAGCTCTTCGAACGCTCGTGTGCGCTCGAGCCGAGCACCTGCATTCGTGTCGGCATCGCCGAGCAAGCCGGATTTGCCGGTCCGGCCAACCAGCAAGCGGCGAAGGCTCACTACCAGAAGGCCTGCAGCGGCGCCCCCGACCAGAATTTCGGCGCGCTCTCCTGCTCGATCTTGCAGGTCTTCTACGGTGACCAGTCGGCAAAGCCGAATCTGGCGCTGGTCGACTCCATTGCCCAGTTCATGGTGCCGCAGTGTCAGCAAGGCGTGGCCCGCGCCTGTGGTTTCATCGCCGTGGCGCACCTGGGTCTGGGCAGAAGGGCGGAAGCCGCGCGTGAGCTCAAACACGCCTGCGACATCGGCGACTACTGGACCTGCTGGATCGCGAAGAACTACAAACCCTGATCGCGTCTACTGGGGCACGATCTTGTAGATCGCGTTGCTCATGTTGGCCACGTAGAGCTCACCCTCGCCGTCCTCGCCGAACGAGGTGAGGTTGCCGGGGACACTGAAGTGGGTGACTGCGGCCCCCGTCCGCTGACCGTCCTCGACCACGAAGGACTTGACCGAGCCGCCGTTGTGCTGGCCGTAAAAGAAGCGACCGCAAAGGCCGGGGATCTTGTTGCCGCGGTAGACGAAGCCGCCGATGATCGCGGCTCCGTTCGAGTCGCGCAGAACGCCGTCGTTGACGTCGGGGGTGCCGTTGTTGTCGCGGTAGCCGTAGTCCACGCCCGATATCCCGGCTCCGTTGAAGATGATGGTTCCACCGGGACCATTGGCCTCGTCGCCGATGTACATGTCGCCGGTCAGGCGATCGATGGTCATGCGATAAGGGTTGCGCAGGCCGTAGGCGTAGGTGGTGTAGCCCTTCGTCGCGACGTCGATGCGCAGCACGCGCCCGACGGTGCCATCGACGTCCCCCGCGTTGTTGGATTCGGTGTTGCCGACCGAGAAGAACATCGATTGCGTGTCGTCCGTCGGGTCGAAGGTGATCGAGCCGCCGTTGTGAAAGGCCCCGCTGCCTTCCCGCGCGTTCGAATAGACGTTCCGCACGAAGCTTGCTGTCGTCACGGACGTCCGTGAGAACTCGTCGATGGTCAGATCGCTGTCGGTGGCCGTGTAGAACAGATAAAACAGCTGATTGCTGGCGAAATCCGGGTGCAGAGCCATCGACAGCAAGCCCTGCTCGTTGTTGCCGCCGGAGGCCACGTCCACGTGGACGAGCGGCTCGGCTGCAACGATACCGTCCTGAACCACGAAGACGTTGCCGTCGCGGTGACCGATCACGTAGAGGAGGTCGCCCTCGCCGGGAACTCCGACGATCTGTCCCGCCGTCTGCATGCCGTCGAATCCGGTGATCGCGGAGCTCAGCTTCAGTGCTGGCACGGTCTCGGCCGGAGCCGTGCTGCACGGCCCGAGAATGCCCGGGTTGCCTCCAGCGCCACCGCTGCTGCTGCCGGACTCGCCACCAACACCGGAATGGCCGCTCCCTCCGAGCTGACCGCCAACGCCGGCGTCGCCGCCCACGCCGGGATCGCCACCCGCACCCGCGCCGCCCATGCCGGATCCACCGCTGATTCCGAATTCGCCGCCGGTGCCTGGGTCGCCACCGGTCGCCGCCTGGCCATTGCCTGCCGTGCCGCTCGTACCGCCGCTGCCGCCGGTGCCGCCGGTGCTCATTTCGCCGCCATTGCCACCGGCACCGCCTTTCGCGGCGCTCACCGTCGGCATCGGTTTCCAATCCTCGATGCCCAGCACCGACTCGCAGCCGAACGCTCCGGCAATCAATGCCACCGCCAGCCTAGCTTCGTTGTTTAGTCGCACGGCTTCTCGATCTTTCTAGAAACGGCCTCGGATGATCATGCCCGCTTCGTTTCTGCCAACGGCGGGCGTCGCTACCACGTGCGCTGCGGCCTCTTGTTTCTTGGGGCCACCGACGAGAAACAGAGTGACGCCCGTCGCCGTCAACACACCTCCGGCCACGAAAGCGATGGTCGAGACGGTCGCGGCGCTCTTGGCATCCTCGCGTTTTTCTCCACCGGTGGCGTCGCACTGGTTTTGAGCGTCGCAGTGGCCGTCTGCTTTGGAGTCCTCGTTGAGGCTCTGCGCCTGCAGACCGAAGAACCCGCCAACGCCGAGGCTCACGAGCCCGGCGCCGCCGACGATCAGACCGATCGTTCGCAGAGG
>DATLIL010000262.1:0-4161 GCA_035539475.1 Polyangiaceae bacterium | reverse complement strand
TTGACGAGCATGAAGCGCCCGCGCAGGTCCTTCACGTAGATGATGGCCAGGGAGTTATCGATGATCGACTGCAAGAGCTCCCGGCTCTGGCGCAGCGCGTCCTCCACCTCCTTGCGCTCGCGCACGCGGAGCTCCAGCGACGCCACCAGACCGCGCAAGCGGTCCGTCATGGTGTTGAAGACGCTCGCCAGCGTGCCGAGCTCGTCGTTGGAGGTGACCCTGACCTGGGCCTCGAGATCACCCGCTCCCACGGCCTGTGCAGCGCGGGCCAGGCTCTGGATCGGGTCCTTGATCCTGCGACTCAGCACCAGCGCGGTACTCAGGCCTATCAGCAGCGCGGCGACGAAGCACATGGCGACGAACAGCACCGTGTTGCGGCTGGCGCTCTTGGCGGCGCCGAGCTCGGCCTCGGCGTAGCGCCTGCCGCTCAGCGCGATGTCGTGCACCACCGGTCTCACCAGCGTCGCCGCCGCGTGCACGTCCAGCACGCGATTGGCCAGCACCGAGCGGAACCTGGCGTCGTCGCCGTTCGTGTCGGCGTGCTGGCCAATGAAGCTCACGAGCGCGAGAAAGTCTCGTTCGTAGGCGTCGAGATGCGGCTTCAACATCCGCAGATCGTCGGCGATGTGCTGATCCGGCAGCTCGCCGTCGCGCACGCGGCCCTTGGGCTCGAGCTCCTGCATGACCGAGCGCATGCGTGAGAGCGAGTTCTGGTACTCCCCGATGTGCTTGCCGTAGGCTTCTTGAAAGCCGACGACCTGCCAGCCCAGCAGGAACTCTTTCTCGGCGCGGCGGGCCTCCATGAGCGAGGTGCTCATTTCCTCGGCCAGGCGCTCCTTTTCCAGGCCGTGCTCGATCGCCGACTGGTAGAAGTGCTGCACGCTGTGCAGGCCCAATAGTCCCGTTGCGGCCACTGCCAACACGAGCAGCAGCAAGAAGCCGAAGCCGGCGATCAGCTTGCGCTGGATGCTGTAGCGGGGCATTTCAGCCTGACCCGTTCGACCTCGCGTGCTGCTTCAGCCGTGAAGGCGATGCGTAGACTGCGCCCTGTGAACCTATCCTCTGCCGAGGTCTCGCGCAACGTCACCCGTAAGGGTGAGTAAGTTTGCAGCACCGGGAGCTGGGCCTCACGCGCCCGGCGTTCAGCGGGGCGAATTGCAATCAGCCCGTTGGTGTCGGCACGTCGCCGCGCCTTCGGTCGGATTTGAAAGATCGCATGGAGCGGCCACGGCCTGGACACCGAGCAGGTCGAACACGCCATGCCACCAACCTACTTTCGCGCACCTCTTCGCCGGGTTACTTCCAAGCTCGCACTCGCCACGATCGCGGCAGTGGCGTTCGCAGCTTGTTCGGGTGACAAGGACTCGACGCCTCCGCTTGTTCCAGTGGGCAGCTCCGGAGGTACGGCGGGCTCGAGCGCGGGCGGTAGCGCTGGCTCGCAGGTCACCGCAGGAAGTTCCTCCGGAGGCAGCGGCGGAAGCGGCGGCGGTTACCTTCCCACGGCGGGCACCACCGGCGTTGGGGGGACCGGCGGTAGCGCAGGCGGCGGTGCGGGCACGGCGGGCAGCGCGGGCAGCGCCGGTACGGCCGGAGGAGGCGGCGGCGGAACCGGTGGCGCCGCCGGTGGCAGCGCGGGCAGCGCCGGTTCGGGAGGCAGCGGCGGCGTCGTCGTCGAACCGACGGGCTGCGAAGCGGAGGCCGGCGGAGCCGGTGGCGTCTCGGGCGCAGGCGGCGCGGCGGAGTCTCCGTGCGTCACCAACCCGCTCACGCTGAAGACCACCTGGATCGCGACCGCTTCGGACAACGCTGCTGGTGATACGCCGGCCGAGGCTGTCGACGCCGACGTGGGCACTCGCTTCTCCACGGGCAAGGATCAATCGGGTGACGAGTGGCTGCAGATCGACTTCGGCGTGTCGGTCAGCCTGTCGCAGGTCCAGATCAACACCTCCAACGCCAATGATTTCCCGGTCATGTTCGAGATCCGCGTCTCGGACACGTCCGAAGACACGGCGGCTCCTGTCGTCGCCAGCGGTTCGGGCAGCACGGCGATCACGCGCTGCTTCCCGACCGCGACGGGCCGTTACCTGCTGATCTCGCAGAAGGGCTCGGGTACGCACTGGTGGTCGGTGCACGACCTCAACGTGTCCTGCGAATAGCGCTGTTGCTGGCATCCACCGTGCATCTCAGGCTCGGTGGAGGACCAAATGAGAATCGTCGACATGCTGGCCGCGGCGCTGGCGACGTTGGTAGCGTTCCTGCCCAACCTCCTCGCCGCGCTGATCATTCTCGCGATCGGTTTACTGATCGCTTCGCTGTGCGGAAGGCTCGTGCGCAGAGCGCTGATGGCAGTCGGAATCGATCGCCGCCGCAGCCTGCGCCAGTTCTTCGGCCATGAAGAGACGATCCACCGCGCCCCCGAGGTCGCCGGCAAGGTCGTCTACTGGGTGCTCGCGCTGGTCACCATCGGTATGGCTATCGATGCGCTGCGCCTCACCTGGCTGAGCCTCGGCGTGGCCGCAGTGCTCGCGTATCTGCCCAGCGCGCTCGCCGCCGCCGCCATCGTTCTGGTCGGCTACCTGCTCGGCAACTACCTGTATCGGAAGGTGGTGCAGAGCGCGACGGCCTCGATCTTCTGGGCTCAGGTCGTGCGCATCGCGGTGTTCGTGTTCGCCGGGTTCATGGCCGTGCAACAGCTGGGTATCGCCACGGCGATCGTCACCGTCGCGTTCACGCTGGTGCTCGGTGCCATGGCCGTAGCCGGCGCCGTCGCCTTCGGGCTCGGCAACCGCGAGCTCGCCGGGCGCATCACGCAGGACTGGTACGAAAGGCAGTCCGAGCGTTTCCACATCCGCGACCTCACGGAGACGGAAAGGGAGTTCGGCGAGCGCCCCCACCACTGAGCGGTCAGATGCCGAGGTCGGAGGCCTTGACCCAGAACTGGCCGTTCTCGACGGGCATCACGTTGAGCGACTTCGGCATCACGCTGGCCCAGCCCGCCATCACGTCGAGCACGTAGGTGTCGGTCCCGTTCTCGATCACGCCGATGACCGGGTCAGCGTCCTTGGCGGCGGCGCGCAACGGGACCTCGCGGGTGGTGCGCACCGTCCGCGGCTGCCCCTGAACGGCCATGCGCGCGGGGTTACGCGAGGTGGTCGGCATTGCCAGCTGATCCATCGTCTCGCCCTGCGGCAGGGCCTTGAGCTCGGACAGCTTGGCCCAGGCGTCCACCACGATCTCGCCGTGATGCTCGATGTGAACCCAGGCGCCGCGCTGCTCGGTGCTGTAGAACAGCACGCCCTCGGCCTCGGGAGCCTTGAACAGCGTCTGAACCAGCAGATTGCTCGGCCCGGCGCTGTCGAACAGGTCGAGCGTGCCCTGCTTGAGCACGAAACCCCGCGCGTCGCCGGCGTAGGACCAGCCAGGCGGCGTGCCCGGATTCAGCGTGAAGGCGGTGCACGGCCCCCACGTCGTCAGCGTCTGAGCTAGCGGGAAGGTCAGCACCTTCTGAACCTTCAGTCGACCAGGCGCCGCACCGACCAGCGTCACGCGACGGTACGGGCCAATCCAGACGTGCCCGGCGACGACCGGTACGCTCTGAGACGTGAAGACCGGGATCTTGCTCGCCTCGATCTGACCCTTGATGCGGAAGGATCCGCTGCCGGTCCCGGTCTCGACGGCGGCGCGACCCTGAGCGTCGGGCGGGCCGGCGGAGAGTGGCGAGTCAGAGCCGCTGAAGCGTGCGATCGGCTTGCCGTCGGCGGCGTAAATCGCGGTGTTCGTGGGCAGCTGGCTCACTCCGCGGAGTGTGCAGGGGGGGCCTGCGGCGGCCTGGGTCTGCCCCTGGGCCTGGCGGTTCCAGCCGAACGTCGCGAGCCCGAGCAGCAATCCCCAGGCGAGGCGCTTGACTGGACTGGCCGCTGTTCTCGTCATCGTCGTTCCTTGCGCAGGAATCGCCGCGGCGACTTGCGTTCCGCTCCGCTCCTGGTGAAATGGGCCCAGGCTCGAGACCCGGCAATAGTCTTAGACGTTCGACGGCAACAATCAATGCTACGTTCACGCGCGCCCCAGCCCTCCGTCACCGCAGAGCAATCGGTGGGACCAGGTGCGAGTCGGGGGTCCTGAGTCATGCAACGTCTGGCCTTTGGCACGCCGCGCAAGCTG
>DATLIL010000261.1:0-7035 GCA_035539475.1 Polyangiaceae bacterium | reverse complement strand
GGTCAGCTTCTGTTCCGAAAACACCAGCTGGAAAAGCTACTTTCCGGCGCCGTCACGCGGACCACGCGCTGTTCGGCTCGGCTACCGGCAAATGCCGACAGGGCCGAAAGAACGGCCGAGGCGGCGGCGAGAACGACCAGGGAGCGCACGCAGGCCGAGTCTAGCGCAGCCAAAACTGAAGCCCAACGCGCTGGGCCGTTGATTCCGAAGGCGCCGGAAAGTAGCTTTTCCAGCTGGTGTTTTCGGAACAGAAGCTGACCCCGGCCGACGCTGCCATCTTCGAGACCTTCGTCGTCCCCCGCTACCTGAGCTTCTACGGCGATCTCGTGCTCGAGATGCTCCTGGCCGGCGGTGCGGTGCGGATCGCCCACCTCGGCTGCCGCACCGGGTACCCCGACCTGAAGATCTACGAGCGCATCGACCAGACCGAGATCGTCGGCTTCGACACCTCGATCCCGGCGCTGGAGCTGGCCCGCAACAAAGCCACCGTGCGCGGCGCCGACTCGATCGAGTATCGCGTCCATGAAAACGGCGCGATGGACGACGAGACGGGGCAGTTCACCCACGTGATCGCGCTGCACCCGGTGCTGACGGCGGAGCAGCGCATCGCGCTGTTCAAGGAGATCCGCCGCCTGCTCTGTCCCGGCGGGCAGGCCCTGATCGCCACGCCGCTGCGCGGTTCGTTTCAGGAGGTGCTCGACCTGTATCGCGAGTACGCCCTGAAGTACGACGACGCCGATTTCTCGAAGGCCGTGGAGTTTGCCATCGCCACGCGCCCGACGATCGAGTCCCTGTCCGAGGAGCTCGAGGCCGTCGGGCTCGAAGACATCGACGTGGAGATCCGCGCCACCACGTTGCCCTTCGACAGCGGCAGGGCCTTCGTCGAAGATCCCGTCAATCGCCTGCTGATCCTGCCCGAGCTCAGCGCCTCACTCGGCGTCAAGGACATGAGCAAGCCCCTGGATTACGTGCGCGACGCGGTGGATCGGTACTGGTCCGAGAGCAAACTGGAATTGAGTGTCAACGTGGGTTGCGCATCAGCCCGCGTGCCTTTGTAGGCCTGGTCAGAGTCCGGCAGGTCACCCCGAGGGCACCTGAGTACCGGCCGACTGCTCGCCTCCGAGTCGTCCCGTGCGTTCCGCGAGGCCGCGTCAGCGGCCGAGCATGGAACCACCCGTGGGTCTTGTCCCCAGCAGATCACGATCAGGAACTGAGACCCGAGTCACAACAAACTGACCGAACAGGCGCGGCTTGCTACCAGAACACCCGGAAGGCCAAGCGCGATGCGCAGGCACTCCGCAAAATCAGAAAACCTTCTGCGAGGCCCGCGCCAGCGGGCCTCGCACAGGCAACCAACCCAAGCCCGCCTACACCACTAGCTTGTAACCAAAGCCGTACACCGTGAGTATGTGCTCGGGTTTGTCCGGCTGCTTTTCGACCTTGCGCCTGAGCTTGACGATGAAGTTGTCGATCGTGCGGTTGCTGGGGTTGGCGTCGATGCCCCAGATCCGGTTCAGGATCTCCTCGCGACTGACGGGCTGCCCGGCGCGCTCGTGGAGCAGGCGCAAGAGCTCGACCTCGTAGAAGGAGAGAGCCTCCGCGTGGCCGTCGCGTTGCAACGTGTGGTTGCCGACGTTGACGGTGACGTCACCGATCTTGATGTTCGTCACTTCGGTCGGCCGGCGAGCGCGACGGAAGATGGCCCGGATGCGGGCCACGAGCTCGCCGATGCTGAACGGCTTGGTCACGTAGTCGTCGGCGCCGGCGTCGAGTCCGCGGATCTTGTCGGCCTCCAGACTCTTGGCCGTGAGCATGAGGATCGGCACGAAGGCGTCGCTCCGCCGGATCTCCTCGCACACCTGGTAGCCGTTGATGTCGGGCAGCATCAGGTCGAGCAGGATGGCGTCGGGATGCTCCTGCCGCGCGACGTGCACGCCTTCCTTGCCCGTGCCGGTGCTGAGCACGCGAAAGCCCTCGAACTCCAGAGCGTCCTTCAGCCCGAGCACGATGTGCGGCTCGTCCTCGATCAGCAGGATGGTCTTTCTGGTTTCCACGGAGCTCGCTTTCCTCCAGTAGAAAACCTCGGCCGGGCGGTCAAGCTGCGAGGAGCCGCCACTGCGTGACAGACCCTACAAAGCGCCAGCGGGGCGGCCTCGTATTGAGAACCGCCCCGCCAGGGCGTAGCGAGCTCGGGAGAGCTTACTCGCCGAGCGACGCACCGATGCAGGCGATGAAGCTCACCGCACCGGTCTGCGGCACGTTGTCGCCCACGAAACGCAGCAGGCGCTTCTGCGTCGCCGGGCACTTGTCGACGATGGCCGGGTTGCCGACCGGCGGATCGCTGGCGGCGTCAACGTAGCAGTAGCCGAAGATGCCACTGGGGTCGCCCACCGAGTCCTGGCAGGTCGCCAGGTCGCCACCCGTCAGCTGCTGGATCTCACACAGGCACAGGCTGGAGCAGGGCTTCTCGTTGGCGCCGTTACCGCACTGGCCCGTCTGCGAGAGGTTGTCGATCACGGCGGGGCGGATCTCCTCCTGCGGTTCGATGCGGCCAGCCGCCGGATCACACGGCGCGCACCCCGTGCCGGGATCGAACACCGCCTCGATCACGGCGCAGGGCACCTTGCCGCCGTTCGGGCTGTAGCAGCCGCCCGGGATGCCGCAGTTAGTGCCGTCGCAGGCCGGCAGGTTGGGGTCGTTGATGCCGCAGTCCGGCACGAGCTGGCGCGGCAAGCACTTGCCGGACAGGGCTTCCTTCAGACGCGAGATGATCGCGCCGACGGCCGGGTTGTAGCCGTAGTCGGGATCGCTCGCCGGGTCGCCCACAGCGTCGACGTTCTTCGGGCAGATGGAGGCGACGATGGCGTTCGGACCGAAGTCCTTCAGCACCTGGAGGTGACGCCGGCCGGGATACGCCTTGGCGTAGTTCTGCGTCGTACCCTGGCAAAGCGGGCGGTTACGGGGCGCGTCTTCCTCGTTGCAGTCGCACGCGTTGGTGTCGGCCGCCATCGCGCAGTCACGCTCGGTGACGAGGG
Organism: Polyangiaceae bacterium; assembly: GCA_035539475.1. GTDB lineage: Bacteria > Myxococcota_A > Polyangia > Polyangiales > Polyangiaceae > PMG-095. Next base: position 4,000 of record DATLIL010000261.1, on the reverse strand, counting down.
GGAAGATGCAGGCGTACTGCAAGTCGTCGCGCTTGGTCACGTTCTGCTCGTGACCGTTGATGATGTTCTCCTGCTGATCGGTCGACGTGGGCGGCGCGACCGGCTCCATCGTGAGCGGATGGGTGCCCGTGCGCGGATCCGGCGTCTCGATCATCAAGGGGTCGGTCGGAGCGACGCCGCTGCCGCCCAGGATCATGTCCCAGCGGTTGTTGGCGACGAGCTCTTCAGCCGTCATGTAGGTGAGCGCGCGCGGATCCTCGCGGGTCGCTTCGGTCGCCACGTCTTGCCACGGCACGCCGACGATGCCGGCCAAGAACACCAGCGAAGAGTCGCGGGCGGGCTTGTCCCCCTTGGGCGTGTAGAGCGGGTTCGCCAGGAGCGTTCCGTCCTGGCCCGGGACCTCGGTGGCAGTCAGGCCGTTGACGTAGCGCTGCGTGGGGTACAGCAGGTCGAAGCCGAAGCGGCGCTTCTGCTCGTAGCAACGCAGGTTCAGGTTGTCTTCCATCAGAGTGAGCGAGCCCTTCGCGCACTCGGGATCCGCGGTCAGCGCGCCGCAGCCGGCGGGCGGGCCACCAGCCTCGTTGGAGGCGCAGGAACGGCAGCAGGCGTTGTTCGGGTCGGCCGCGCACGCTTCCGTGGCGCGCGGCATCTGGAACGGTGCGCCGTCGTTGGTCTGCAGACCAACGAGCCAGCCCTGGCCTTCGTCGATGATCGAGCAGTCGTTCTCGTCGGTCAGCATCACGATCGCGACCAGGGAGTCCGGCCGCAGGAAGGCGTCGCGCTGCGCGAGGATGGTCTGATCGAGCACCGGGGCGCCGTTGGCGTCCTTTTCCTTCACCGTGACGCCGCCCTGCTGGCTGACGGAGTTCGGCGGCTCGGGATCGACCAAGAAGCGATACCAGGCCTCGAGCGAAGCTTCGTAACCGCAGCCCTGTTCACCGGACTGCGTCACGTGATCGCTGAAGCTCGTGATCAGCGCCGTCCCGTTGCCTTCGCCGGGCGGGTTGTTCTTGGTCTGCAGTGGGTCCCAGGCCAAGAAGCCCTGACCGTTCCACTGCGGCAGGCCCGCGCGCACCGAGCCCAACATGTGGGCGCGATCGTCGAGCATCGGGTTCGCGGCGACGTTGTTGCAGACCTCGCCGCCGTGGCCGCCGAGGCTGGAGGTCACGATGCCGATGTGGATGTCCTTGATGGCGTTGAACTCGGGCTCGCCGTTGGCGCAGTCCCCGTTCCCGTCGACGACGCCGCCGGTCGGCGCGCCCATCGCATCCACGCAGTTCGGAGCGATCAGGCGGTTCACGAGCACCGGCACTGCGTCCTTCAAGATCTCCTGCTTGTCAGCCATGGAGATCGAGTTGTCGATCATGAAGAGGAGATCGATCTTGTCGACCGCGGTCTGCCGGATCTGATCGACGTACACGTTGTTGGTACGTGGATCCTGCGGCTCGACCGGGCGCTGCAGACAGCCACCAGTGATGGCGGCAGCACCGGCCAGCGACGCGACGCCGAGGGCGGCCTTGCGGACCGCGTCCCACGTACGCGTGAGCTTGTTGGGTGAGGTTCGGTTCAGCATCATGAAAACTGACTCCTTCGACGGCCAGCGACCCCGGCTAGGCGGGGAGAGATCCACGGGAAATGGCGCCGCGAGCGTAGGTGGGCGCACGGCGACCTGTCAATCGCAGTTCTCGCGTGATTCCACCGATTTGCGAGTGGCTTCTGCGCCTCGGCATGGGTGTCCGGGTGGCTCTTACGCAAGCTGTATGCCCCGTGCCGAGGGCCGGAAATCAGGCCCTCCCAGGCGAGCCAGCCGCCAACTGCGTTGGCAGAGGCCCACCCGGGCGCCAACTCAGCTGCCGATCTGAGTGCCGGAATCTTCTTCGGGCTCGCCCAGCTCACCTACCTCGTCGCCCGGCGGCTCGCTCGCCAGCTCGGCCGCAAACCAGGTCCGGAGGGCCGCTACCTGCTTGCGTGTGACGCCGGTCACGCCGAGCAGCGTCTCGTCGCTGGCGTCGCGGATGGCGTGGATCGAGCCGAGCGCCTTGAGCAGGGCCGTTCGCGTCTTCTTCCCGACCCCGGGGACGTTATCCAGGGTCGACTCGAAGCGCCGCCGCTTGCCGACCTTGCTCCTGCCTCGGTTCGCGAAGCGGTGGGCCTCGTCGCGTGCACGCGCCAAGAGGAAGAGCTCCGGACTGTTCGGGCGCAACGGGATCGGATTTTTCTGCCCTGGCAGATAGACGCGATCGACCAGCTTGTCGCCGAGGGGGCTCTCGCGCTCCTTGGCCAGGCCGCAGATGGCGAGCTCGTGCAGCCCGAGGTCCTGAGCGGCCGCCAGCGCCACGCCGAGCTGACCGCGCCCACCGTCGACGACGAAGAGATCGGGCAGCTGCCAGTCGCGCTCCTCGCTCTCGGGCTCCGCTTCTTGCGCGGCCTTGCCACGACGAAAGCGGCGCTCGAGCACCTGGTACATCGCGCCGTAGTCGTCGCCCTCGGCCACGCCCTTCACGTTGTAGGTGCGGTAGGCCTTCTTGTCGGGCTGGCCGTTGAAGAGCGAGACCACCGCGCCGACGGTGTCGCGACCGCCGAGGTGGGAGATGTCGCAGCACTCGATGCGCCGCGGCAAGGTTGGCAGGCGCAGGCGCTCCTGCACGCGCAACAGGCGGTCGTCGATGTCGTCGGCCGCGCGCCGCTTCTCCTCGAAGGCGTGCTTGGCGTTCTGCTGCGCCAGATCGATGAGGTCGCGCCGCGGCCCGCGTTGTGGCGCCAGGAGCTGCACCGACGCCCGTGAACCTTCACGGCGTTCCGTGAGCCACTCGCTGACGCCGTCGGCGCCCTCCGGGAGCACCGGCACGATCACCTCGTCGGGGATGTGCGCGGCGCCGGAGCCGCCTTCGCCGTAGTGCTCGCGCAAGAACGCGGCCACCACTTCGTCGTCGGGCACCTCGACGTGGCGATTGGAGAAGCTGGCCAGATCGACGACGCGCCCCGCGCGCACGACCAGGAGCGCGAGCTCGACCAGATCACCCTCACGATAGACGCCGATCACGTCCTGATCGGCGTCCGTCACGGCGACGACGCGCTGAGCCTGACGAATGGATTCCACGGCCTGGATCTGGTCGCGATAAAGCGCCGCCAGCTCGAACTCGAAGCGCTGGCTGGCGTCCTTCATGCGTTCGCGCAGCTCGGCGCTGAGCTCGTCGTGACGTCCGTCGAGGAACAGCGCCACGGCGCGCACCTGCTGCGTGTAGAGGTCGCGATCGACGTCGTAGACGCAGGGCCCGGGGCAGCGCTTGATCTGGTACTTGAGGCAGGGGCGCTTGCGGCTGACGAGCTCGCGATCGGAGCAGGTCCGCAGCTGAAAGTGCTTCTCCACCAGGTGCAGCGTGCGTCGCGCCGCCGTGGCCGAGTGGTACGGCCCGAAGTAACGCGCGCCGTCCGGCGTCGGCCGCCGCACGAGCTCGAGCCGCGGCCAGTCGTGCTCGGTGCCGAGGCGCAGGCTCAAGAACTCCTTGTCGTCGCGGAGCTTGACGTTGTAGCGCGGCCTGTTCTCCTTGATCAGGCTGTTCTCGAGGATGGCCGCTTCCTTCTCGGTGCGGGTGACGATCGTCTCGAGATCCGCCACGCTGCGCTTGAGGAAGGGCAACATCGCGCGCTCGTCGCTCGACCCCACCTGGAAGTAGCTGCGTACGCGCGCGCGCAGGCTCTTGGCCTTGCCCACGTACAGCACCTCGCCCTTCTTGTCCCGGAAGATGTAACACCCGGGCGCGGGCGGCAGGGCCGAAAGCTTTTCCTCGAGCGCGTCGCTCATCTGCGCGGAGCTTAGATCACGGCTCGCGCGAGCGCCGTTCCCGCCTCACGGCCGCGAGCGCCGCTACCCCGCCCAAGAGCGCGAGATCCCCGAGCGTGTTGGGACGCGCGCCTGGCACGGCGCAGCCGCAGCCGCCGTCGTCCTCGGCCTCGTTGCCCGAGGGCGCGTCGCCCTGTCCGCCGGAGGGAACGCCGC
>DATLIL010000260.1:0-23727 GCA_035539475.1 Polyangiaceae bacterium | reverse complement strand
GACGTGCGCGGCCTTGCGCCTCAGGCCGCCTGTGACGCTATCATGCGGGGTCACCGCCGTAAGGAAGACGACGCCACCGTTCTGGTCGCGGACGTGGAGTAAGCGAATGGAAGACGGCTACAACAGCGTACCCATCATCGGTTTCTGGGACCTGCTCCTGGTCCCGCTGCAGGGAGACATGACCGATGACATGGCCAGCCAGCTCGTCGCCGGCGTGTTGGATCGCGTGCACAAGGACGGAACCTCCGGTCTGATCATCGACATCACGGGCCTGTGGTTGGTGGACAGCCACCTCTGCTCGGTGCTGTCGCAGCTCGCGGCCGCGGCGTCGCTGATGGGCGCCCGCACGATCATTTCTGGCATGAAGCCCGAGATCGCGATGGCGCTCGAGACCATGGGCATCCGCCTGGCCAACGTGACCACGACGCTCGACCTCGAGACGGCGCTGAGCCGCCTCGGCGTGAGCCGTCCGAACCCGGAAGATGCGGCTGAGCTCTACGACCAGCTGAGCGCGGACGCGCGCGGCAGCGAAGACGGTCGCGGCGCAATCCACGGATCGCAAGGGACCACTGAATGAACGATGGCGGCGCCGATCCGGCCGGGGGCGGCAACATGCGCTCCGATTTGATGGTCTCCGTCGGGACCATCCTGAAGGTGCTCAGGGCCGTTGGAGACGGAGACCTCTCGCAGCGACTCGAGCTCGACTTCCCGGAGACTCATCCCGTTGGCGCCCTGGCAGCGACCATCAATACGATGGTCGGCGCGCTCGGGGAGGCTCAAAGCGTCGCTTCGACCTACCTGCAAGAGGTCAGCACGCAGATCGATACGATCGAGCGTCAGCGCGAAGCCATCCGGAACCTCTCCATCCCGATCATCGAGGTGTGGGCCGGCGTGCTGTGTGTTCCGATCGTGGGCATCCTCGACAGCGTGCGCGCGGCGGACGTCACGACGTCGCTCCTGGCGGGCATCGTGCAGAAGAAGGCGCGCTTCGCCATCATCGACGTGACGGGCATCGAGGTGATGGACACCCAGTCCGCCGATCACTTCTTGCGCATGGCCAGAGCCGTTTCGCTGCTCGGCGCGCAGTGCGCCCTGTCCGGAGTGCACCCCAACATCGCACGCACGATCGTGCACATGGGCGTCGAGCTTCAGGGCCTCAAGTGCTACCGCACCATGCGCGAGGCGTTGCGCTTCTGCGTCAGACACAACGACAAGACTCGTGCGGCGAGTCCGAAACCGAACGGAAAGGGCAAGTAGCCGTGAGCTCCACCCCCGTCATGTCCGAAGAGGCGATCCTGGAGAGCGTGACGAACGCGCTGTCCACCCTGCAGAACGTCGGGATCGGCGACTACAGCACCCTGCTCGACGTACAGCCCGGCGACAACAGTCCGCTGGCCAGCCTGTACATGGGCATCAACGACATGATCTGCTCGCTGAGCGCCGAGCAAGAACGGCGAATGGCGTACCAGGCCGAGCTCGAGGACAAGCTCTCGACGATCGAGAAGCAGCGAGCGGCCATCCGCGAGCTCTCGACGCCGATCATGGAGGTCTGGGACAACGTGCTGTGCCTGCCGGTCGTCGGCATCATGGACACCGCTCGTAGCTCGGAGATGACCAGCGCACTATTGCAGGCGGTGGTCGAAAAGAAGGCGCGCTGCACCATCATCGACATCACCGGCATCGACGTGATGGACACTCGCACCGTCGACCATTTCATGCGCATGGCCAGAGCCGTCCGGCTGCTGGGCGCGGAGTGCGTGCTGACCGGCATCAACCCGCACATCGCACAGACCGTCGTTCACATGGGCATCGACATGTCGAGCGTGGTCACGCATCGCACGCTGCACGAAGCGCTGCAGCAGTTCGTAGCCCGCAGCGAGCGCTGACGGCGCCATGCCGACCTACGAGGTTCGCGACTGGATCGATGTGCATCACATTCAGCGCCGAACCCTCGACATCGCGAACAGCCTCGGCTTCTCGCGCCGCGAGAGCAACGAGCTCGCGATCGTCGCCTCCGAGCTCACCTCCAACATCCTGAAGTACGGCGTCCGCGGCACCATCGACGTCGAGGCCTATGCCGACGAGAAGGGCAACGGCATCAGCATCGTGGCACGGGACTACGGCCCCGCCTTCCACGACCTGGAAACCGCCCTGCTCGACGGACACGACGACAAAGGCCCCATCGACCCCTTGCACATGCTCAAGCGCAAGGGGATCGGCGGGGGCCTCGGGGCGGTGCTACGGCTCACCCACTCGTTCCGCGTCGAGCCGGAACGAGTCGGTAAGCGGGTCCACGTCGTCAGGTATTTATCGGCGAGGAGCCGGCGGCCGCCTCGCCGATAGCGACGTCACGTCACCACCAGATGATGTACGAACAGCTCTCCGCGCCCTTCTTCTTGCAGGGCGCGTTGTTGTCGTGAATCGTCTTTGCATCCTCTTGAAAGCGGGCGGCCCAGGCCGTCATGATGCCGCGGTTGAAGTCGCACGGATACGGGTCTGACGACTCCATCACGATGCGCTTGTTGTCCTTGTCGATCTTCGCGCTGTGATGGCCGATGCCCTCGAGCATCTCACCCGTTTCCGGGTTGAACATCACCTTGCCGTTCTTGCGGTGGTTCATGTGGTAAACCACGTCGATCGACCCCATCAGCATGAAGATGTCGGTGATGTGCGGCGGGAGCGGAATGGCCTTGGGGATGCTCTTTCCGATGCTGTAGAGGGCGTTGATACCGACCTCGCTGGCGATCGCGTCGTGAGCGGCGAGCCAGGTCTCCAAGGGATACCAGCCGGACTTGTCGACCTCGGTCCACGTTGCGCCTGCATTCTTGATCACGCCGTGCTTGACCAAGTGTTTCATCGCAATCGACGGATACTGCTTGAAGCCATCCAGAATGGCCGCGAGCGACGCTCCGCTGACTTCTATCCCCGGCTCGTAAGCCTTACGCTGCATGAGTACGCTTCCTCCCGCTCGACATCACGCGCCGAGCATTCGAAAAAAAATCGTACCCGCCGACGCGCTTCGAACACAAGAGACGACGCTCGTCCTCGTGCAAGTTTAGAGGACAATGGATCACATCGGACTCGCGGGGCCATGTGTGCTCGGCTGTGGTTACACCTTCGTCGGGCGGCACTGATCTAGACGAGCCCGCGTGTGCTCACTCTACGGAGAGATGTAACGGCAACACTCGACCGGCCGCCGGACCGCGTCGCCATCGTGTGCGACGAAGGGCGCGACTTCGTTCATCCGCCTCTGAGGCAGATGAATTTCATTTCACCTGGGCGAGATCGACTACTCGGTCGGCCATCGCGTCCAGCATGTCCCAGGCCTCTCGCACCACTGCTTCCAACCGCCCGTAGATACGCGGCGACTGATAATCCAAGAGGTTGTCGTCGACCGCGGTCCGCGCGTGTTGCCCCGTCGTTGGCGCAGCACGACCGAGCGCAGCGGAAACCCTCCGCTCGCACAACATCCGAGCTGGCTCGACGACGAGGCGAATGATGGCAGACCTCTCCACGCTGTCGAGTACGTGCGTCTGATAGGCGAACCAGTTCGTGATCGCTTCGATGATCGAGTCGCGACGCGGAGGACGCCAGGCCTCCGTCGCAGGAGGCATGCTGGACGAACGCCGCAGCTGCCGACTGCCGACAGGGCCGCTTCCGAATAGTAGGCCTTGGGCACTCGTCGACCAGAGCTCGAGCGCTTCTCGAAGCGCCTTGGGCGCCTCGTTCACATCGCCATCCAGCAACGTGAACAGTGGAGAGTCCTCGAAGGCCTGCAGGCGTCTTCCCGCGTAGGAGAGCAACCCGTCGAGCGACGGTGTCCCGTCGTGCCTGTCGGTCGCGCTGTCCGGAGGCGGGATCGTGGCCGAGAGCCCCTGACCGAACTGGAAAGAAACCACGGTCAGTCCTTCCGCTCCCGCCTCGAGGCCGCACTCGGATCCGGCAGGGACGACCACCGTGTCGCCTTCCCCGACGGTCCCGTCGAGGTCCCCGAGGACCGTTCCCGATCCGGCGCACACCATCAGGAGGGTTTGGGCGGGATGTAAGCGAGCTTCGAGAATCCCTTCCGCGGGAAGCTGAAGCCACCTCATCGAGAGCCGCGACGCCGGGGGCATGAACTCGCCCAGGGCATCGCTCCAGCGGAAATCCCTGAGCTCACCGGTACCGGCGACGATTGTCGAGGGGATCGCGGTGCGCTTGATGACCTGAAGACTAGCCATGGCTCCTCTGCTTCTCCGGCTGCACTGGCATGATCTCGCGAATCTCACTGGCCCTCGGCGTGACGCCGAGGCCGTCCATTTCATCCGCGGTGGCGAGCTCGAAGATCCGATGGGTCACCGCTTCGATCATGTCGTAGGAATCCTCGAGCACGCCGTAGAGCTGCTCGTAGGTGTCGGGATGCAAGCCATCGAGCAGTTCTACGCCCATGTCCTTGTGATGTTCGTCCGCCTCGGCGTGAGTATCGAAATACCCTTCTCCGGCACTGCCTCTGAAGAGACGCCGCCCGAGATTGAAGACGTGATACGCCGCGGTCTCGAGCGCCAGATTCACGACGAGCTTGCCCGCGTTGTCGAGCACGAGCATCTGTTGACAGAACCAGCTCGACGTCGCCTTGAGGATCGGGTCCGCGGTGATCTTCAACTGTCGCGCAGGAAGCATCTCGTTGTGTCCGAATTCTTCTTCCAGGTGCTCGCCGAAGACCGCCTGGAACGAATCCTCCCGGCACATGGCTTGCCGCGTCAGCAGAAAGACCTGAAACGCGTCGGAGAACACACGGGAGCACTGCAGAAAGCGGTCGCGCGTCTTCGCATCCAGACCGCCATCTCGCAGCATACGAAAGTAGGGCGTCTCCAGGATCGCGCTGCAGCGCAGGAGGTTGCGCTCCAACAAGCGCTCCAGGGAGTACGGCTCCGGAGCCGTCTCGCGCTGCACTTCCGCTAGAATGACGTGCATCGCCCGCAGCCCCTGTTGCGCCACGCCGGCGATCCCATAGGCTTCCTTCGCCGGAATCGTGACCACGTCACCCGCTTCGATGCCGGCAGGCGCTCCGCCGGTCAAGAGAGCCTTGCCGTGAACCACGACGAGCAGGCTCGGAGTCTCGTGGAAACGCGGCGTGAGCTCACGCCCATAGCCGACCTCGATCCACGACACCGAGGCGGCGGCGCCCGCCAGCGCTAGACCGAGGCTCGGATGCGCGAGCAGCTGCCGCACCTCCGCTTCGACCTCGGCCGACGCGGTCGAGACGGGAACTTCGGCGCGGCGCACGATCCACGGCTTTTCCGGGACTTCGGCTTGAGGATTGTCTTTTGCTTCAGCCACTGTGATCTCCTTGACGATCAACCGGAACGCAGCATCCGCACCGACTCTTGGGGGGCGGGCGGCAATGAGGAGTAGCTGCCGCGGAAGTACACTAGCGGCGAGCCGTCGTTGACCTGCACGGCGAAGAGCTGCCCGAGGAAGATGTCGTGGTCGCCGCCGGAGTGAACTTCGGCAACCTTGCACTCCATCCATGCCAGCGCGCCCTCGATGATGGGGCAGCCGGTGACCTCGCCGGCCCGCCAAGCCACGCCGGCGAACTTGTCGGCGATCGGACTGGCGAAGCGCGCCGACAGGTCTTGTTGATCCGAGCTCAGGATATTGACCGCGAAGCAGCCCTTGAGCTTGACCGGTTCGTGCGTGCGAGCCCGCTTGTCGATGCAGACGAGGCACAGCGGCGGCGTCATCGATACGGACGAGAACGCGGTGGCGGTCATTGCGGAGGGCACGCCGCGGGAGTCGATGGTGGTCACGATCGTGACGCCCGCGGCGAAGGAGCCCATCGCGGCCCTGAAATCATCGGGATTGATACCGAGACTCATGATCTCACTCCGGGGTTCTCGAGCCGCTCACTTGCCGTGGAGCTGCTTCAGGAACTGATGGTTGGTGGGCAGGCTCGCCTGTAGCTCGGCCGACTTGCGCTTGATGGCTTCGAACTCCGCCTCTGCCTTGCGTTGCGACTCCGGACGTAGCCTGATGTTGGGCAGGCTCTGCTCCGGCATCACGCCCATGCCGGCCATCACGCAGTAGAAGTTGCTGTTCGTCCAGAAGTTGCGGAACTCGGTCTCGAAGTTGCCGTAGTAGCTGTCGGCGTCGGCCAGGGGCATGTTGACCGTCAACCCCGCCTTGTAGAGCTCGAGCTTCTCCTTGACCTGATCGGACAGACGGAGGTCGTGCGCGTTGGCTCGCCAGAACGCCGTGTCGTCGCGCTGGGTCGTCAGGTAGTGGCACTGGATGAAGTCGCGCGTGTCGTCGAACATGACCTCGACCTCGCGATTGAAGGCGTTCATCAGGCCGGGGTTGAAGCTCTTGTCGGGGAAGTGCTTCGCCAGCTGGTAGATCGCCGCGTAGATGAAGTAGATGCCCGTCGACTCGAGCGGCTCGACGAAGCACGAGGCGAGGCCGATGCTGACGCAGTTCTTCACCCAGGCGCGCCGGTTTCTGCCGACGCGGAAGCGGATCTTGTTGAGCGGCTGCTTGTCGGGATCGAGGTTCCAGAGCTTGCAGAAGTCCTGGGTGGCCTTGTCCGGAGTCTCGAACTTGCTCGAGTACACGTAGCCCGAGCCGAAGCGGCCGAGCATCGGGATCTTCCAGGTCCAGCCCGAGTCCATGGCGATGGCCGAGGTGTACGGATCGACACCGAGCTTCTCGTCGTCGTTCGGAACGGCCGAAGCAACGGCACTGTCGCAGAACAGGTAGTCGCTCATGTCGACGAACGGCTCCTGCATGGCCTTGTTGATCAGCAGGCCGCGGAAGCCCGAGCAATCGATGAACAGATCGCCTTCCAGCTTGCGCCCTTGCTTCGTGAGCAGCGTCTTGATGCCGCCGTCGTCGTTCAGCTCCACGCTCTCGAGCTCGTCGGTGAGGTGCGTCACGCCCCAACCCTTGGCCACGTCGCGCAAGAAATCAGCGACGAGGTGAGCGTCGAAATGCCAGGCGTAGTACATCGCGCGCGTGCCATCGAGGTGGCGAGGCGCGAGCTTGGCGTCGAGTAGCGGCGGCTCCTTGTAACAGGCGTAGGCCATCGCCTCCTGCGTCGCGCCGGTGCCCGCCTTGTGCGCCCAGTATTGCGCTAGCGGGATGTTGTCGCAGTTCGGAATCTGCCCGAACACGTGATAAAAGTGCTCGTTCGCTCCGCTGCTGCGCGGCTTGCGCCAGTTCTCGAAGCGAATGGCGCACTTGAAGGCCGCGTTACAGTGGCGCATCCACTGCGATTCTTCGAGACCCAAGAAGTCGAAGAACACCTTCTGCAGGTTGGGAATGGTGGCTTCACCGACGCCGATCTTGGGGATCGCAGGCGCCTCCATCAACGTGATGTTGACGTCGGGGAACGCCTTCTTCAGGTACGACGCCGCCATCCAGCCGGCGGTACCACCCCCGAGGATGACGACGTTCTTGATCAGATCGGGTTGCTCGCCTTGCTTGGTCCCTGTGTCGCCCATCGCGTCCTCCTCGGTGATTCAACGTATCCCGCCCCGAAATGCGACTGCTCGTCGCGCAGAATCAGCGCGCCGAGCAGAGAATTCGCACTCCAGCGTGTTGCTCGAACATTCACTCACCGTGGGGCATTTTGCAAGCACTTCTGCGTTTACGACGCACACCGTAAACACATGTCCCATGTTCGAACATCTCATCTTGAATCCAGCATTTATATGCATTTACGACGACTGACGTAAACGTTGCACGACGGAGTTCCTTGCAAATTCAGCTCTAAAAAGCGCAGACTCGACCAATGTCGAGCAAGTCGAATCCGTCGTTGATTCCCGCCTTGCGCATGGGGCTCGGGTACACAGTCATGTTGGGCGCCGGCGTCGGCGCGATCTTTTTGATCGCCGCCGCGGGCACCGGTCTCAGCGCTCCAGCGTCCGCGCCCGGCGGCGGTCCGCTGTCGAAAGCCGCACAAGCATCATCGGCGCATACGCTCTTGCACGTGCTGCTCGCGCTCGCCGTCGTGGTGGTGGCTGCGCGCGCTCTGGGCCTGGTTGCCCGCTATTTTCGGCAACCGGCGGTGATTGGAGAGGTGATCGCCGGCATCGCGCTCGGTCCTTCGCTGCTCGGCAGGATAGCCCCCGAGGTCTCGAGCTTCGTGTTGCCGGCCAGCGCCGCGCCACACGTCGGCATGATCGCGCAAGTGGGCGTGATCCTGTACATGTTTCTGGTTGGGCTCGAGCTCGACACGCGCGCGTTTCGCGGCCGAACGCACACGTCGATCGCCGTCTCGCACGCCAGTATCGTGTTGCCGTTCACGCTCGGCAGCGCGCTCGCGCTGGCGCTCTATCCCAGGTTCTCCAGCAGCGACATCTCCTTCTTCGCCTTCGCCTTGTTCATCGGCGTGTCGATGTCCGTCACCGCCTTCCCCGTGTTGACGCGGATCCTGGGTGACTTGCAGCTCAAGCAGACCAAGCTGGGCACGATCGCCGTGGCCTGCGCGGCGGTCGACGACGTGACCGCCTGGTGTCTACTGGCGTTCGTCGTCGCGATGGTGCGTGCCGAACCTCAGCAAGCCCTGCTGACCGTCGTCGCGGCGGGCGCCTACCTCGCCTTCATGCTGCTCGCGGTGCGGCCATTGCTCCAGCGCTTCGCACGCCGAACAGAGGGGCAGGGCTTGAACCAGAACTCCTTCGCCGTGATCTGCGTGGCGCTCCTGTGCTCGGCGCTGCTCACCGAGGCAATCGGCATCCACGCGCTGTTCGGCGCCTTCTTGCTGGGCACCTTGATCCCGCACGACAGCCGCCTCGGCAGCGAGCTACGCGAGAAGCTCTCCGACCTCGTGATCGTCATGTTCCTGCCCGCCTTCTTCGCGTTCACCGGCCTGCGCACGCAGATCTCGCTGCTGCAGGGCACGAGCGACTGGCTCTGGTGCGCAGCGGTGGTGGGCGTCGCGTCGCTCGGCAAGTTCGGCGGCAGCGCCGCAGCCGCGCGCCTCACGGGCCTCGGTTGGCGCGAGTCGATGGCGCTCGGCGCACTGATGAACACGCGCGGCTTGATGGAGCTCATCGTCCTCAACATGGCTCTCGACCTCGGCATCCTGTCACCCAAGCTCTTCGCCATCTTCGTGATCATGGCCCTGGTCACGACCGTCGCCACCACTCCGCTGCTGTTTGGCTTCCTGCGTGGACCGTCTCCCGGGCGGCTTCCCCAGGGTGAGCTGGCCAGCGGCTGACCGCCGCGCTAGTGCTCGGCCGGATGGCGACGGCGCGCGCCGGCTGGAGAATCGACCCTTTCACGATCGCAATCGCGATCACCGTGGGCGTTGCCAGCCTCTTGCCCTGTCGTGGACGCGGCGCCGAAGCGTTCGCGCTGATCACCGATCTGGCGATCGGGCTCCTGTTCTTCTTGCACGGCGCGCGTCTCGCGCCCGAGACGGTACTGGCCGGGGTCAAGCACTGGCGGCTCCACCTGCTCGTGCTGGCCTGCACCTTCGTGATGTTCCCGCTGCTGGGCCTGCTACTAACGCCGCTGAGCTCGAGGCTGCTCAGCGCCGAGCTCCAGGCTGGTTTCCTCTTCCTCTGCGCTGTCCCGTCGACAGTGCAGTCCTCGATCGCCTTCACGGCGCTCGCTCGCGGCAACGTCGCCGGAGCCGTCTGCAGTGCGTCGGCCTCGAGCCTGATGGGGGTGGCGCTGACCCCCGCGCTGGTCGAGCTGCTCGGGCTGCGGGCGGGGGCCAGCCTGCCTTTCCGCGACGTGGTCCTGAACCTCCTGCTCCAGCTGTTCGTGCCCTTCCTGGCCGGGCAGCTGTCGCGGCGCTGGCTCAAGGGCTGGCTAGCTGCGCACGCGGGCTCGCTGCGCGTCGTCGATCAGGGCTCCATCCTCCTGGCGGTGTACACGGCCTTCAGCGCGGCCATGGTCCAGGGCCTCTGGCGCAAGCTGCCCCCCGTCGCGTTGCTTGCCCTGCTGGGGCTCGTCGGTTTGCTGCTCGGCTGCGCGCTCTTCTCTAGCTGGCGTGCCAGCAAGCTCTTCGGCTTTTCTCGCGCCGACGCGATCGTGATCATGTTCTGTGGCTCCAAGAAGAGCCTGGTCAGCGGCGTACCCTTCGCCAACGTTCTATTTCCCGCCGCGTCGGTCGGCGCAGTGGTGCTGCCGCTCATGCTCTATCACCAGGTCCAGCTGATGGTCTGCGCCGCGATCGCGCAACGCTTCGCGGCGACGAGCGACGACTAGCGCCCGTCAGCGTTCCGTGACGATGATCTCGACGCGCCTGTTCTCGGCGCGGCCTTCGGCCGTCGCGTTGGGCGCGAGCGGCTCGTTTTCGGAGCGCCCGACGGCCTTGATGCGGTCAGCGGCGACGCCTTTGCTGACGAGGTAACGCTTCACGCTGCTGGCGCGCTTCTCGGACAGCGCCTGGTTATCCGCAGCGTTCCCCTGAAAGTCGGTGTGACCTTCGACCCGTACCTTCGCCGAGGGATGCTCCTTCAGCGCCTTGGCAACGCCGTCGAGCATCTTCTTCCCTTCGGTGGAGCTCTCTCCGATCCCGTAGTGAGTGCCCTCGAGCGCAAAGCGGTGCGGCGTGGGGTCCTTGCTCGCCAGGTACGCGGCGAACGGCTCGGCGGAACCCGACAGCACGGTGAGCTCATGACCAGGCTCGGTCACGTGGACCTTGGGTGGGGTCACCTCGACCTTGGGTAACGCCACCTTGGGCAGGTCGATCTTGGGCATCTCGATCTGCGGGGCCGCCACCTCCGGCTTTCGCACGTCGAGGTTCGACGCCGACAGCGGCGACTTCACTCCACGTAGCGCCATGAAAAGCAAGACGATGGCGCCGAGCACACCGAGGAGCAGCCAGAGCCAGCCGGCTCCGTGTTTGCGCGCCGGGACGGCGCTCGTCACACGCTGACGGCCGACGCCGGGCGTGCCCCCAAAGGCGGCGGTGAACGAGGCCGGGAGCAGTCCGGAGACCCGTTGCTCTTCACGCGCCAGAAAGCGGGACAGCCCCGGTGCATCGAGATCCCGGGTCGTCGCTTCCTTGCCCACCTCGTTCAACACGACCGGCAGCGCCAACCCGAGCACCGTAGTCGCCGACGAGCGGCTGAGCCCGGAAGGCCCCGAGACCGCGTCGACGAGCCAGGCGAGCTTGTCACCGAAGACGCGGTTCAGAAAGCCGGTTCCCGCCCGGGCGATCTGGTTGGTCTCCGTGGTGTCGGTCGCAGCTCGAGCCACGTCCGTCGAATCGAGGTGGGGATAGTCTCCGCTGCGAATGGTTTGCAGCAGGTCTGCGGCGTTCTCTTCGGAACGCGCGTGTTCTGCCAGACCGGCCAACGCCACGGGCATCGCGTTCTCGACGCCGCGCTTGGTTGCAGCGCGCGACTCGTGAAGCTGGGCGCTCAACCGGTCGAGGGTATCACCCCGAAAGGCGACACTCGTGAGGTCCATGATGTTTTCCATACCGATCAGCGAAGCAAGCTGCGGACCAGTATGCAGCGGGATCCGATGGTTTCCGGTGCGCCGCGACGTCACGTTGTGACATCCGAGGCCGCGTCGCGACCGTGCTCAAGCTCCGGGCAAGCGCGCGCTGAGCACGTCACGAACCCTCGCCAGCAGCGTTGCCGGCGTGAACGGCTTCTCGATGAACGCCTTGCTGCCATCGAGAAGTCCGTCAGCGCTGGCTCCGGCATGGGGGAACCCAGACATGTACAGCACCCGCATGCCCGGATAGCTGCTGCAAAGCTCCTCGGCCAGCTGAGTGCCGCCGACGTCCGGCATGACCAGGTCGGTCAGCAAGAGGTCGATGGTGGAGCCGAGCTCGCTGCACCAGCGTCGGGCCTGGACGGCGCCATCGCATTCCATGACGCTGTAGCCGCGCTCGCGCAGGATCCTGGCTGCCACGCGCCGGACGGCGGGGTCGTCTTCGACCAGCAAGATCGTGGCCGTGGCGTTCTCGCCTCCAGTCCGGCGCGCCTTCTTCTCGACCTCCACATCAGGAGCCTCCACGCGAGGCAGCAGGATACTGAAAGTGGAACCGTGTCCGGGGTCGCTCACCACGCTGATCTGGCCGCCGCTCTGATGCACGATGCCGTAGACGGTGGAGAGGCCGAGACCGGTGCCCTTGCCCACTTCCTTGGTGGTGAAAAACGGCTCGAAGATGCGCTGTCGCGTCTCGTCGCTCATACCGACGCCGTCGTCGCGAACCCGCAGCTGAACGAACGCCCGGCGCTCCCCCTCGCTCGATGGGACGTCCACGCTCGTCATCGAGGTCTGGATTGTCAGCGTGCCACCCTTGGGCATGGCGTCACGAGCGTTGATCGCCAGGTTGATGATGACCTGCTCCAGCTGCCCGACGTCGGCGCGGATCATACCGAGCTCGGGGCTGAGCTCCGTCACGAGGCGGATGTGTTCACCGATGATGCGGCCGAGCATCCTGTCCATGTCGGCCACGACGTCGTTGAGCTGAACGGCTCGCGGCTGGCCGTTCTGCCGCCGGCCGAACGCCAGCAGCTGCTTGGTCAGGTTGCCGGCGCGAGTCGCCGCCAGCAGCATCTGCTCGACGTCGTCGTGCATCTGCCCTTCGGCCGGCAGCTGCTGCATCAGGAGCTCGGCGTAACTCTGAATCACGGCCAGCAGGTTGTTGAAGTCGTGCGCCACGCCCCCGGCCAGCCTGCCCATGGCGTCCATGCGCTGTGAGCGCAAGAACTGCTTCTCGAGCCGGCGTTGCTCGGTGACGTCACGGATCAGCGCGATGCCACCGTTCACGCCGTTCTCCGGATCCCGCAGCGGCGTCGCGATGATCGCGACGGTGTGGCCGCTGACGGAGGCGTTCTTGACGAAGACCTCCCCCTCCGACACACCCTGGCCCGCCATGGCCAAGAGCAGGGGATTTTGCTCCACGGGGAGCGGCGTCGTCTGATCCGGCAGGAACAGCCCGTAGGTCTCGGCCCAGTTCTCCGCGGGCACGCTGCGGGCGCCGCTGCCGAGCAGCCTTTCCGCCTGACGGTTGAACAGCAAGAACTTGCCCGACTGGTCGGCGACGACCACGCCCTCGCCCATGCCCTCGAGGATCGCCTTCAGGATGTGGCTCTGGCGGCGCAACCGCGCCTCGCTCTTGACCAGCGCCTCCTGGGCCGTGACCCGATCCGTCACGTCGCGAGAAATCCCGACCAGGCCGATGATCTCGCCTCGCCCTCCGCGGATCGGCGCCGTGGTCTCCGAGAACCAGTAGCGGCGATCCGCCGAGTAGTGCTCGCGGACCACGTCCACGGCCGCCGTGCCCTCCGCCATGAGCTCGTACTCGCGCCCCTCGATCTCCTTGACGATCAGCGACAGCGGCAGGAGCTCGCTCAAGCGCCTGCCCGAGAGCTCGGCCGGTGTCACGCCGAGCGCCGCACTGGCGAAGGCGCGATTGGCTCTGACGATACGCAGCTCCCGGTCCTTGAAGTAGATGCCGTCCGGAACGTTGTCCATCAGGTCGTGGAGTAGCTTGCGTTCGAAGGCGAGCTCGCGTGAGAGCCGGAATTGCTCCGCGGCGTTGCGCACCTTGTTGCGCAGGTCCTGCGGGTCCCAGGGCTTGGTCACGTAAGCGAAGATGCCGCCCTCGTTGACCGAGCGCGCCACCGCGGACAGGTCGGCGAACCCCGTGAGCAGGATCCTGGAAGCTTCGGATCTCGTGCGGAGCCTGGCCAGAAGCTCGTCGCCGCACATCTCGGGCATGCGCTGGTCGGTGACCACGACGGCGATCTCGGGTTCGCGGCTGACGAGGCGCAGCGCCTCTTCGCCCGACTCGGTCGTGTACACGACGAATTCGTCGGACAGCAGATCCTCGAGCGCGACCAGGACCTGGGGCTCGTCGTCGACCAGGAGGACACTCGCCCTAGTCGTCTGCATCGCCCTCTGCCTCCCGACCGGATGTCCGGCGTCCGTGCCCAGGGCCATCTGCATCGCGTTGTCCATGCCTGTTCCCTTGCGGTAGTCGAATCGTGGCCACAGTGCCTCGTCCTTCCGCGCTGTCGAGCTCGAGGGAGCCCCCGTGCTTGCGGACGATGGCGTAAGCGATGGTGAGTCCGAGGCCGGTGCCACGTCCGACGGGTTTCGTCGTAAAGAACGGCTCGTAAACTCGGTCGCTTAAGTGCTGCGGAATGCCGCAGCCGGTGTCACCGACCGTGATCACGTAGTCGCCACTCTGTACGGCGGTGGTCAGCGTCAGCGTCCCGCGCTCGCCCATGGCGTCGATCGCGTTGGCGATCAGGTTCGTCAGGGCCTGGTTCAGGAGCCCGGCATGACATTCGATCTGGTCCGGCGCGCCGAAATGGGTCTCGACCTCGATGCGATTCCGCAAGCGATGGCCGAGAATGGTGAGCACCGAATCGATGCCTTCACGGAAGCTGACCCGACTCACTTCGCTGCCGTCGTCCATGCGCGAGAAGGTGCGTAGCTTGATCACGAGATCGCGAATGCGCTCGAGCCCGATCGCCATCTCCTTCTGCCGCTCTTGCGCGCGCCGCCAGTGCTCGCTGGCGTCACCCGAGAGCTCGTTCCCCACCTCGGCGCCTACCAGCTCCAGACTGCGGCGCACCGTATCGAGGTGACTGATGACGAACGCCAGCGGATTGTTGATCTCGTGGGCGATCCCCGCGACGAACTGGCCGAGCGAGGCCATTTTCGCCGATTGAATCAGCTGCGCCTGCGTCTCCCTCAATTCGCTCATCGAGCGCTCGAGCGCGGCGTTCGCGTCGGCCAGGCGCCGGCGGCTCTCGTGCAGCTCGAGGAAGACCTGGACCTGGCTGCGCAGGATGGCTGCGTTGAAGGGTTAGAACAGAAAGTCCACGGCCCCGGCGCCGTAGCCGCGCATGGCGGTGTCGTCGCTCTGGTTCAGCGCCGTGAGAAAGATGATGGGAACATCACCTGTCGCAGGGTCACGGCGCACGAGCCTCGCCACCTCGTACCCGTCCATGCCCGGCATCATCACGTCGAGCAACACGACCGCGAAGCGACGCCGCTTCAGCTGCTCGAGCGCATCACTGCCGGAGCTCGAGAGGACGACGTCGCACTGCAGATCGGCGAGCAGTGCCTGCAGGGCCACCCGGTTGGCCGACGTATCGTCGACCACGAGTACCCCAGGACGTCCCGAGTCGGGTGATATCTCGCGAGGATCGAGCATTTTCACTCGCGTTTTTCCACGTTCTCGACCGTAGCTTCCCCAGCTCACTCAGGCGAGCACCTTCGAACGGCATGACAGAAACTCTCAGCGCGGGACATTCCGCCAGCCGGTGGATGTCGCGACATTTTGCAACGCCGATGACAGTAGCCTTGTCCCGTCGCCACTCACGCTGCCGACGCGCAGTCATCGCTTATACCTGCAGGGTTATTGCCGACATCGCCCTGCCGCAGTGCCGTGGAGGCGTCGTCGGCCGCGCCCGGCCAGTCAGCTGAAGAAGAGTCCATCGACGTATCCGGCCGAAGGCAGCCGCTTTCGGAGCGCCTTTGCCCGTCGCAGTTTGCGCGTAGTAGAGGGTAGGAGCAGCGATGGTCACGCCGCGCTTCCCGCTGTACCAGCAGATCCTCGCGGCCATGCTGCTGGGCTTCATCGTGGGCCCCTTGCTCGGCAAGAGCGCCGCGCCCTTCGGCGAGCTCGGCAAGGTCGTGATCCAGCTGATCAAGGCGGTCGCCACGCCGCTGATCTTTCTCGTCATCGTCACCGCCGTGCTGAAGACGGAGATCCGCCTGCGCGCCGGAACGCGGCTGCTCGGCTGGGCGACGCTGAACGCGTGCGCGGCGCTGGCCATCGGTCTCACGTTGTCGAACTTGCTCCAGCCCGGCCGACACCTGGGCGCCATCGCGAGCGCGGGTTCGGCCGCGGCCTACCAGGGCAAGAAGGTCGACTTCGTGAGCGCCTTCAGCGGCGTCGTGCCGGTGAGCGTGGTCAGCCCCTTCGCAGAAAACCTGGTGCTGTCGGTCGTCCTCCTGGCCCTGCTCTTCGGCTTCGGCCTACGCCGTATCCGCGGAGAGCAAGGCGGCGACTCCGTGACCGCCATCGAACGCGCGCTCGCGACCTTGCTGCGCGTGACCGAGATCGTGCTCGGCTGGGTGATCAAGCTGATCCCCTTCGCGGTGTTCGGCGTGGTGACCAAGGCGGTGGGTGACCACGGCTTCGCGCCGTTGAAGGGCCTGGGTGCCTACGTGGGGGTGGCCGTGCTCGGCCTGTTGCTGCACGTCGCTCTGACGTACCACGCCTGGCTCGTGCTCTTGCTGCGCCGCTCGCCGCGAGACTTCTGGCGTGAAGCCAAGGTGCCGGTGACTTACGCGCTGGGGGCCAACAGCAGCCTGGCGACGTTGCCGGTGACGCTGCACGCGCTGGAGCGGCTCAAGGTGTCCAGGGAAGCCTCGACGCTCGGTGCCTGCGTGGGCACGAACTTCAACAACGACGGCATCATCCTCTACGAAGGCATGGCCGTCTTGTTCGTGGCCCAGGCGAGCGGCATCGACCTCACGCTCTCGCAGCAGCTGCTCGCCGCGGCCGCCTGCCTCGTCGCTGCCATGGGTGTGGCCGGCGTCCCGGAGGCCGGCTTCATCTCGCTGGCGCTGGTGCTGAACACCGTGGGCCTGCCCGTGGAGCTCCTGCCCCTCTTGCTGACCGTCGATTGGATCGTCGCGCGCGGCCGCTCCGCCGTGAACGTCTTGAGCGACATGATGCTGTCGCTGCTGGTCGACCGTGGAATGCCGCGCCCGCTACCCGCCGCGGACGCCTGAGTCCTACTCTGCGCGCGAGTAGCCCGTGAAGGTGCCGTCAGCCGCTTCACCGGTCAGAAGCAACAGGAACTCCCAGTCGTCTTCGCGACCGACGCCATTCTGCTCCGTCCAGAACTCCGCGAGCGAGTCGCTGCCGTCGGAAGGCGGCAGCTCCGCCAACGTCGACGCAAAGATCAGGGCCTCGCCGTTGCTGATGGTCCACTCGCAGCTCACCCCGACGAGCCCCGAGCTGGCGTAGAACTTCATCAGCCCGTTATTACCCGGGACCCACTCCACGCCGAGGTTCTCGCCGGCCGCGAGCTCGAGCGGCGCGCCGTCTTCGGATGCCTGCGGCGCCGTCAGCGACGTGCTCGACGGCGCTCGCAGCGTGCCGCGAAACGCCGGGACGTCATCCCCAGCAGCGACGTCGAACAGCACCTCGTCCCCGTTTCCGAACAGCGCTCCGTCGCCCTCGGCGGTCCAGGCGTTGTCGGCGTCCAGGACGACGGTGGCGTCGCCCTGAATGGTCACGGCGCCGGCCGCCGCCGGCTCGCCGCTGGCCTCGTCCGACTCGCAGCGAGCCACGACGCAGCCGTCACTCGTCGGCGTCATCGAGCAGCTGGCGCTCACGTTGCTGCGGAAGCTGGCGTGCGCGGAGTGAGCCACGGCGCTGCTCGTCGCGCTCAGCACGCCAAAGTGTGACGCCTGGGGCAGCGGCTCTTCGTCGAAGCCACAGCCGACACACACAAACGCAAACGGCGCGATGGCTAGTGACCACCGCGCCGCTTGCTGCCTCATCGGAAGGCGTTTCCTTACTCTTCGCCGACCGCCGCGAGCTCGGCCGGAGCCACTCGTGCGTACATCGGCGGGGCGTACGTGGGCGCCTTCTCGTCGACGACGACCTGCAGCCGCTTGTAGGCGGGCAGGCCGGTGCCGGCGGGGATCAGGCGGCCCATGATGACGTTCTCCTTGATGCCGCGGAGATCGTCGGTCTTGCCGCAGATGGCGGCCTCGGTGAGCACCTTGGTCGTCTCCTGGAACGAGGAGGCGCTGATGAAGGACTCGGTCGAGAGGGACGCCTTGGTGATACCGAGCAACATCGGCTCGGCCACTGCGGGCTGACCGCCGCGCTCGAGGATACGGGCGTTCTCGCGCTCGAAGATGTGCTTCTCGACCTGCTCGTCGATCAAGAAGTTCGTGTCACCGACCTCCTTGATACGGACGCGACGCAGCATCTGGCGAACGATCGCCTCGATGTGCTTGTCGTTGATGGTCACGCCCTGCAGGCGGTAAACCTGCTGGATTTCGTTGACCAACCAGGCCGCGAGCTCCTTCTCGCCCTTGACGCGCAAGATGTCGTGCGGGTTCGCCGGACCGTCCTGCAGCGGATCGCCGGCGCGGACGTGATCGCCTGGCTGCACCTGGATGTGCTTGCCCTTGGGGATCAGGTACTCGCGCTGCTGGTCGGGCTGCAGACCGCCGTCGAGACCGTACGGCGTGATGATGACCTTGCGCTTGCCCTTGGTATCCTTGCCCATCGAGACCTGGCCGTCGATCTCGCTGATGATGGCGTGATCCTTGGGCTTGCGGGCCTCGAACAGCTCGGCGACGCGGGGCAGACCGCCGGTGATGTCCTGCACCTTGGTCGTGTCGCGCGGGATCTTGGCGATCGCCTCGCCGGGGGTGATCTGCTCACCTTCCAGCGCGACGATGTTGGAGCCCACCGGCAGCAGGTAGCGCGCGTCGAGCTCGGTGCCGGGCAGCTTCACGGGCTCGCCCGTCTCGGGATCGACGATCGAGATGCGCGGGCGAAGGTCTGCGGCGCGGCTCTCGATCACGATCTTGCGCGACAGACCCGTGACCTCGTCGACCTTCTCGATGACGGTGACGCCATCGACCAGATCGCCGAACTGCACGGTGCCGCCGACCTCGGTGAGGATCGGCGAGGCGAACGGATCCCACTCGGCCACGATGGTGCCGGCCTTGACGCGGTCGCCGTCGTTGGCCTTGAGCAGCGCGCCGTAGACCAGGCGGTGGTGCTCACGCTCACGGCCGGTGTCGTCCATGATCACGAGCTCGCCGTGGCGGTTCATCACCGCGACGGTGCCGTCCTGCTTCTTGACCAGCTGGGCGTTGCGCAGGTGGACCATGCCCTCGGTGCGCGTCTCGAGCGAGCTCTGCTCGATCTTGCCGCGCGCCGCCGCACCACCGATGTGGAACGTACGCATGGTGAGCTGCGTGCCGGGCTCGCCGATCGACTGGGCCGCGATGATGCCGACGGCCTCGCCGATGTTGACGCGGTAACCGCGCGCCAGGTCGCGGCCGTAGCACATGGCGCACACGCCGCGGCGGGTCTGGCAGGTGAGCACCGAGCGGATGACGACCTCTTCGATGCCGGCCTCCTCGATGCGGCTGACCTCGTCCTCGGTCAGCTCGGCGTTGTTGCTGACGATCACCTCGCCGGTGAGCGGGTCGACGACGTCTTCCAGCGTCACGCGGCCGAGGATGCGCTCGCCGAGCGGTTGGATGACCTCGCCGGCCTCTTCCAGCTTGGTGACGCGGATGCCGTCCAGGGTGCCGCAGTCGTACTCGGCAACCACGGCGTCCTGCGCGACGTCGACCAGACGGCGCGTGAGGTAACCGGAGTTCGCCGTCTTGAGTGCGGTGTCGGCCAGACCCTTGCGCGCGCCGTGCGTCGAGATGAAGTACTGCAGCACGCTGAGGCCTTCACGGAAGTTCGCCGTGATCGGCGTCTCGATGATCTCGCCCGAGGGCTTGGCCATGAGACCGCGCATGGCGGCGAGCTGGCGCATCTGCTGTGGCGAACCTCGCGCGCCAGAGTCGGCCATGATGTAGATCGGGTTGAAGCTCGATTCCTCGGCCTTCTCCCCGGTCTCCGGATCGGTCATCGTCTCTTTGCCGATGCCGCCCATCATCTCCTCGGCGACGCGGTCGGCCACGCCGGCCCAGATGTCGACGACCTTGTTGTAGCGCTCGCCGTCGGTGATCAGACCTTCCTGGTACTGCTCGACCACGCGCTCGAGCTCCTGCTGAGCGACGTCGACCAGCTCCTTCTTCTTGTCCGGGATCACCATGTGATCCATGCACACGGAGATACCGGCGCCGGTCGCGAAGGAGAAGCCCAGGGTGCGCAGGCGGTCAGCCAGCAGCACGGTCTCCTTGTTCTTGTGCTTGCGGTAGCAGACGTCGATCAGCTGGCTGAGCGTCTTCTTGTTCAGCACCTTGTTGGCGTAGTCGAAGGGCACCTCGGGCGGCATGACCTCGGCGACCAGGACGCGGCCGACCGTGGTGGGCAGCACGCGCGTGCGCAGGTTGCCCTCCTCGTCGTGATCCTCGATGCGCACCTTGATGCCGGCGTGGAGCTCGACCACGCCCGCGTCGTAGGCCATGCGCACCTCTTCGGGTGAGCTGAACACGCCGCGCAGGTAGCCCTCGATCTGGCCCGACTTCTCGTCGTACTTGAGCGTGTCCTCGCGGTGACTGCCCGCCGCCCAGCGGCGCAGGCGCGTCGCGTAGTAGAGGCCGAGCACGATGTCCTGCGTCGGGTTGATGATCGGGCGACCGCTCGCGGGCGAGAGGATGTTGTTCGTGCTCATCATGAGCACGCGCGCTTCCATCTGCGCCTCGATCGAAAGCGGCACGTGGACCGCCATCTGGTCGCCGTCGAAGTCGGCGTTGAAGGCGGCGCAGACCAGCGGGTGAAGCTGGATGGCCTTACCCTCGATCAGCACCGGCTCGAACGCCTGGATGCCGAGGCGGTGCAGCGTGGGCGCGCGGTTCAACAGAACCGGGTGCTCGCCGATCACCTCGTCCAGGATGTCCCAAACCTCGGGACGCTCCTTCTCCACCATCTTCTTCGCGCTCTTGATGGTGTTGACGTAACCGCGCTCCTCGAGCTTGTTGTAGATGAACGGCTTGAACAGCTCGAGCGCCATCTTCTTCGGCAAGCCGCACTGGTGCAGCTTGAGCGTC
Source organism: Polyangiaceae bacterium (assembly GCA_035539475.1). Taxonomy (GTDB): domain Bacteria; phylum Myxococcota_A; class Polyangia; order Polyangiales; family Polyangiaceae; genus PMG-095. The sequence goes on along the minus strand of DATLIL010000260.1, from coordinate 3,042 downwards.
GGACCGACGACGATCACGGAGCGGCCCGAGTAGTCGACGCGCTTGCCGAGCAGGTTCTGGCGGAAGCGACCCTGCTTGCCCTTGAGCATGTCGGACAAGCTCTTGAGCGGGCGCTTGTTGGGACCGGTGATGGTCTTGCCGCGACGGCCGTTGTCGAACAGCGCGTCGACCGCTTCCTGCAGCATGCGGCGCTCGTTCCGGATGATGATCTCCGGAGCGTTGAGCTCGAGCAGGCGCTTGAGGCGGTTGTTGCGGTTGATGACGCGGCGGTACAGGTCGTTGAGATCGCTGGTGGCGAAGCGGCCGCCGTCGAGCGGAACGAGCGGGCGCAGATCCGGCGGCAACACCGGGATCACCGTCAGCATCATCCACTCCGGGCGGTTGCCGCTCTGGCGGAAAGCTTCCACCACCTTGAGGCGCTTCGCGTACTTCTTGCGCTTCGCCTCGCTGGTGGACGCCTTCATGTCGGCGCGCAGCGACTCGGACAGCGAGTGCACGTCGAGACGCTTGAGCATCTCGAGCACGGCCTCGCCGCCCATACCGGCTTCGAAGGCTTCCTCGCCGTATTCCTCGATCAGCTGGGCGTAACGGTCCTCGGACAGGAGCTCACCGCGCTCGAGCGGCGTGCCCTTGCCGTCGATGACCATGTAGGCCTCGCAGTAGAGAACCTTTTCCAGGTCCTTGAGCGTGATGTCGAGCATGTTGCCGATGCGCGACGGCAGGCTCTTGAGGAACCAGATGTGCGCGACCGGCGTGGCCAGGTTGATGTGGCCCAGGCGCTCGCGGCGCACCTTGGACTGAATGACTTCGACACCGCACTTCTCGCACACGATGCCGCGGTGCTTCATGCGCTTGTACTTGCCGCAGATGCACTCGTAGTCCTTCACCGGGCCAAAGATCTTGGCGCAGAACAGGCCGTCCCGCTCCGGCTTGAAGGTGCGGTAGTTGATCGTCTCGGGCTTCTTCACCTCGCCGTGCGACCACTCCCGGATCTTTTCCGGGCTGGCCAGCGAGATGCGGATCGCCGAGAAGGAAAGCGGGTCCTTGGGCTTTTCGAAAAAGGAGAAAATGTCGCGCATGTTCGTTATCTCCCTCGGATCAATCTTCAGCCGCGGTGGCGGTCCCGCCGGTCGATTCGACCAGTTCAACGTTGAGGCACAGAGACTGGAGCTCCTTGATGAGCACGTTGAAGCTCTCCGGTAGCCCAGCCTCGAGCGTGTAATCGCCCTTCACGATCGACTCGTACATACGGGTGCGGCCCTGTACGTCGTCGCTCTTCACGGTGAGGAACTCCTGCAGCGCGTAGGCCGCGCCGTAGGCTTCCATGGCCCACACTTCCATTTCGCCGAGACGCTGGCCGCCGAACTGGGCCTTACCGCCCAGGGGCTGCTGCGTGACGAGCGAGTACGGACCGATGGACCGCGCGTGGATCTTGTCGTCCACCAGGTGGTGCAGCTTGAGCATGTACATCACGCCCACCGTCACCTCCTGATCGAACGGTTCGCCGGTGCGGCCGTCGAACAGCACGGCCTGACCGCTGATCGAGCGACCCGCGTTCTGGAGCATGCTCTTGATCACGGACTCCTGCGCGCCGTCGAACACGGGCGAGGCCATGCACAGGCCGCGTCCGAGCTTCTTGGCGAGCGAGAGCACCTCGTCGTCGTTCATGCTCTTCACCAGCTTGGAGAAGTTCTTGTCCATGTCGTACGACTGGACGATGCGCTGGCGTAGCTTGTCGGGTCCGTAGTTGGCCTCGAGCGCCTGGTTGATCTGGCGACCGAGCTCGCGCGCGGCCCAACCCAGGTGCGTCTCCAGGATCTGCCCGACGTTCATGCGGCTGGGCACACCCAGCGGGTTCAGCACGATGTCGACGGGCGTGCCGTCCTCGAGGTACGGCATGTCCTCTTCCGGCAGGATGCGGCTGACCACACCCTTGTTGCCGTGGCGACCGGCCATCTTGTCGCCGACCTGGAGCTTGCGCTTGATGGCGATGTAGACCTTCACCATCTTGATCACGCCCGGCGGCAGCTCGTCGCCCCGGCTGAGGCGGTCGATCTTGTCGCGGAAGTGCTCCTCGCGCTCGCGCACCAGGGTCTCGAGGTCCTGCAAGAGCTGCTGCACGTCGGCCGCGCCGCTCTCCAGCGGGATCTCGCCCCAGTACTTGCGCGGCACCGCCTCGAGCTCCTGGTCGTTGAGCACGGTGCCCTTGTTCAGCAGCACCTTGCCCTTGTCGTCGACCAGCTTGCCCTCGGTGGTCTTGCCGGTGAGCACGCGCTTGATCTTGCGGAAGAAAGAGTCCCGGAGGATCTTCACCTCCTCGTCGCGCGTACGCTCGAGCTTGGCGCGCTCCTGATCCTCGATCGCCTTGGCGCGCTCGTCCTTCTCCGTGCCCTTGCGCGAGAAGATGCGAGCGTTGATCACGATGCCGCTCACGCCCGGGGGCACCTTGAGCGAGCTGTCGCGCACGTCGCCGGCCTTCTCGCCGAAGATCGCGCGCAGCAGCTTCTCCTCGGGAGAGAGCTGGCTCTCGCCCTTCGGCGTGATCTTGCCGACCAGGATGTCGCCCGGCTTGACCTCGGCGCCGATGCGCACGACGCCGGCGTCGTCGAGGTCCTTCAGGGCCTCTTCGCCGACGTTCGGGATGTCCTTCGTGATCTCTTCCTTGCCCAGCTTGGTGTCGCGGGCGACGCACTCGAACTCCTCGATGTGCACCGAGGTGTAGACGTCGTCCTTGACGATGCGCTCGCTGACGAGAATCGAGTCCTCGAAGTTGTAACCCTGCCAGGGCATGAACGCGACGAGCACGTTCTGACCGAGCGCGAGCTCACCCATCTCCGTGGCGGGACCGTCGGCGAGAACGTCGCTGGCCTTGACCACCTCACCAGGCCGAACGATCGGCTTCTGGTTGTAACAGGTGCTCTGGTTCGAGCGCTGGTACTTGTTGAGGTGGTAGATGTCCGGCACCTCGTCGCCCTCGCCAGAAGTGGCGCGCACGACGATGCGCTCGGCGTCGACGCTCTCGACCACGCCTTCACGCTTGGC
>DATLIL010000259.1:0-5555 GCA_035539475.1 Polyangiaceae bacterium | reverse complement strand
GGTAGCGCCCGAGCAGCCCTAGGATGGTGTCACCCTGGCGCGCCATGCTCCTCTCCCAGCTCTCGAAGATGAGATCGTAGTCAGCGGAGAGATCGTCGTAGAACGCGCCGATGTCGGGCTCGCTCATCGGGCTGCCCCGGCGGCGAAGAACCGCTCGAACACGATGCTCTCTTCGCGTGTCCCGCAGGGCAGGATCTCCCCGATCCGGTTGGCCTCGGTGTAACCCTGGGCACGGTAGAACTCGATCGCGTTGGGGTTGAAGGTCGAGCAGGTGAGCCAGGTGCGCGCGAATCCGCTTGCCCGAATCTTGTCCTCACCAGCACGCAGCAGCGTGGTGCCGTGGCCCTGGCGTTGGTGGCTAGGGGCCACCCAGAGGCCGTTGATCTCGTCCTGACTCGTAAACACGAGCCCGACCACGGTGCCGTCCACCTCCGATACCAGCATGTCCGACCAGTAGCGGACGTGCCATTCCGGCTCGCGATCGTTGCGCACCCATTGCTGGATCATCGAGAACGGCGCCGTCTGCGCGAACGCGCTCAGCCAGGATCGGCGCGCAACCTCTGTCAGACGCTGAACGTCGCTCTCTCGAGCCGGTCGCAGTAGGGCCATCGCTGCCGCCAGCGTACTGCTTTGCTAGCGGCAGCGCTTGACGTAATCCGCCACGGCGCCAAACGTCGCCACCCAGATCTCGCTCTTCTTGGCCACCAGGTGCGCCACCAGCGCGTCGTGCGCCTCTTGCGGCACCGCGGACCACTCGCCTGGCGCGGCACCGACGGCGTGAAAGCCGAAGACCAGCCAGCTGCCGGCGGCGATGGCCTGGTCGACCGGCGTCGTCACGTCCGCTGCCGTCGCGGTCTCGGCGGGCCAGTTGGTGTTCACGTTGTACAGATCGACCGCTGCCGGCACCTGGGCGCAGCAGTTGACGCCACGCGCGGCGAAGAAGCGCTCCTCGATCAGCGGCACGTAGGTCTGCGCTGGCTCACCGTACTCGGTGTTGCCGCAAGGGTAGGCGAAGGTCAGCGCGCCGCTCATGCCCAGCGCTCGCAGCGTCGCGATATTCTGGTCGAGTTCGGTCGCAAGCGCCGCCTGATCGTAACCCTTCAGATCCGGCGTGAGCCCGAAGCAGGGGTGTTTGACGGTGTGGGCCGCGAGCTCGAAGCCCTTGGCGGCCAACGCCTGATATTGGGACTTGCGCGCCTCGAAGCCACCGTAGCTCTCACTCAAGAAGAGCGTGGCGACCAGACCGCTCGACTCGAGCGACGGCGTCGCGTTGGCGAGCTGACTCGGAAGCCCGTCGTCGTACGTCAGGGACACGGCGGCCTTGGCCCCGTGCGGCCACGCAAATCCACCGCTCGCGCAGGCTTCGACCGCTGCTGCGCCGGCGGCGGAGCCAGCAGAGCCTGTCGAGCCAGCCGTGACGGTGGCTCCGGTTCCGCTCGAGCTCGTTTCGCCAGCCGAGCCGCCGCCACCGGACGGGCCCGCCGAAGTGCCCGCCATCGCCGCGCCGGCCGCGGAGGTCCCACCAGCACCAGCGCTCGCCGGCGTTTCGACGCCCTCGACTCGCGAATCACACGCCGCGAGCACGAGCGCCACGGTCAGTCCCCATCTCGCGCTTCCGAGCTTCACGCGCGGAGCCTAGCGCAAGCGTCGCTCCCCTCAAGCCTTCCGCTGTAAGCGGACTCACTCGAGCCGCGGATCACCGAACAGACGAAGATAGTCCGGCCAGATCCGCGCACAGAGCTCGTTCGCGAACCTCTCCGCGAAGTCTTCGCCGTGCGGCATGTGCATCTGCCCCTTGGTTTGCATGCGGTCGACGTGATGACCGAGCTCGTGCAGGAAGATATGCAACAAGAGAAACGCCCTGGCTTGCGGCAGCGTGAAGCGACACTCCACGCCGTCGTCGAGCTCTTCCGAAGCCACACCGAACAGCTCGAGCACAGTGGCGTGCTCGTCGAAGTAGTCACCCCGGAAGACGACCCAGAGGTCACCCTCCCAGGCGGGGATCTCGATCGAGCCGGTCTTCTCCCGGGGCATGATGCGGTAACAAGCGTCGTGCTCGTCGCTCCCACGAGTCAGAACGATGCTCTCGATTCCGAGCGAGAGCTCCGGCCAGCCCGGGATGATCCCCGTGAACTCGTGGATGTCGCGCTTGGAGAGCAGGTGCCGGCAGCCGCGCGCGGGCGATTCGCGGTCGAGCACGTAACCCAGCGCCGCTGTCGCCTGATGGCGATGCTTCTTCTGGACCACGCCGTTCCGCACCTTCGGCGCCACCTTTCGTCGCTGAAAAACCCTCGCCACCTGATCGAGGAAGGATGAACCGGCACTGCCTCATCGGCAAGGAACCCGCCCGATGCTAGGCTCCGCGGCCCCGATGAGCATTCTGGACGATCTGAACTGGCGTGGGCTCTTCTACCAGTCCACCGACCTCGAGCAGCTGAAGCAGCATCTCGCCTCCGGGTCGCGCACGCTCTATGCCGGCTTCGATCCGACCGCCGACTCGCTGACCATCGGCCATTTGATGCCGATGCTGATGCTGCGCCGCTTCCAGCTCGCCGGTCACAAGCCGATCGTGGTGATGGGCGGCGGCACGGGCATGATCGGCGATCCTTCGTTCAAGGATTCCGAGCGGCAGCTGCTCGCGCTCGAGACCATCCAGCGCAACGTGGACAGCCAGCGACGCACCTTCGAACGCGTGCTCGACTTCGACGGACCGAACGCCGCTCGTATCACCAACAACGTCGACTGGCTCGGCAAGCTCGGCTTCCTCGAAGCCCTGCGCGACGTCGGCAAGCACTTCTCGGTCAACATGATGATCCAGAAGGAGAGCGTGCGAGAGCGGCTGCACAACCGCGAGCAGGGCATCAGCTACACCGAGTTCAGCTACATGCTGCTGCAGGCCTACGACTTTTCGTACCTATTCAAGGAGTACGGCTGCACGCTGCAGATCTCGGGCTCCGACCAGTGGGGCAACGTGACCGCGGGCATCGACCTGATCCGGCGCGTCCACCGCGGTGAAGGCTACGGCTTGACCGGACCGCTCATCACCAAGGCTGACGGTACGAAGTTCGGCAAGACCGAGACCGGCGCCGTCTGGCTCAAGGCCGAGCGCACGTCGCCGTACGCGCTCTACCAGTTCCTGGTGAACACGGCGGACGCGGATCTGCCCAAGTTCCTCAAGATGCTGACGCTGCTCGAGCGGCCGGTGATCGAGGAGTTGCTCGCCGCCCACGAGCGCGATCCCGGCGCGCGCGTCGCGCACAAGGCGCTGGCGGCTCACATCGTCGAGCTCCTCCACGGCAAGGAGGCGCTGACCGGCGCCGAGGCGGCGACTCACGCGCTGTTCTCGGGCCAGGTGGCGGGCCTTCCACGCGAAACGTTGAACGAGCTCTTCGCCAACGCCCCGGCCGCGCTACTCAAGAAAGAGCGCCTCGGCGGCGAGGGGCTCGACGTCGTCGACCTCCTGATCGAGGGCGGCGTGGTGAAGAGCAAGCGCGAGGCGCGCGAGTTTCTCGGCAGCGGCGCGATCCTGATCAACGGTGAGAAGGCGGCCGCCGAGCAGCGCCTGACGTCAGCGTCGCTGCTGCACGGCGAGATGCTCTTGATCCGTCGCGGCAAGAAGCACTGGCACAGCGTGCGCTTCGAGGACTGATGAGACGCGGTCTCCTGCTGCTCGCGAGCGTACTGCTCGTCGCGTGTGGCGACAGGGAGAAAGACCATGCAGCACCGGCGACGCCGCCGGAGCCCGAAGGCGGTGGCACCCTCTCGCTCATCGTGCTGGAAGATCCCGGGCTGAAGCTGATCGGCCCCGACTACGCCGACGGGATTGGCCATATGGGAGGCGCGCGCTTCTGGCTCGACCCCTCGCCTCCGTGCCGCCGTGGTCCGGTAGACTACGGCTGCTACCCCCCGGCTGATTGTTCGTTCCCCAGCACGGATGAAGCCGAGAGCGCGCGGGCAGGCAGCGTGACGCTCGGTACGCTCTCGTACCCAGCGCCGGACTACCAGGTAGTGGGGCCTGGCATGCCTTATGAAGAAGGCGAATCGTTGCAGCTCGTCGTGGGAGGTGACAACTCGGGCGTGCCGGCGTTTCAGGCCACCCTGCAGAGCCCGTCGCTCGTTACGCTCATCGACCCCGCCCCGGGAGCTCTCGAGGTAGCTGGCAGCAACGATCTCGAGGTCGTCTGGTCGGGCAACGGTTACGGCGACGTACTACTCGCCCTAGGCTCGATCGATGGTCCGCGCTTCTACTGTCGCTGGCCCAGCGCCGACGGAGCTGGCGTCGTACCGGGTGAGCTGCTCGACACCCTCGAGCCGAGCAGTGACGGCACCAGCAATACGGCCAACCTGCAGGGCTTCGCCGACACCGAGGTCGCGACCGGAGGGTTCACGTTCCTGGCCACGATCCAGGCCAGCCGCAACGACTCTGGGTTCTTGATCGACGTGCGCTGAGCCTCAGACTCAGAGCAAGAAGTCGGAAATGACTTCGTTCTGCGCGCCGCGCATGTCGTCGCCGAACGAGCTGATGTTCAGCCCGAAATACTGCGTCTGGATCGTGTAGTACACGTCCCGCAGCTGGCGGTCGCTCGGATAGGCGGGGAGCGAGATGTGGGTGTCCTGCTTGATGAAGCCGGTACCGCCGATCATCAGCATCGGCAGGTCGTAGCAGTCGTGATCGTGCGTGCGCATGTCGCTCAGCAAGTGGAGCAGCGTGTGATCGAGCACGGTGCCGTCGCCCTCCGGGATCGCGTCCAGCGCCTGTGCCAACTCGGACACCTTGCGCACCATCCAGCGCGTGATGCTGGCGAAGGCGCCGTTGCTGTCGCCCGGGTAGACGCCGTTCTCGGCCGTCCCGGAGATGCTGCCACCGCCGTGCTGTGCGCCTCCGTGGTAGTTGTCGATGCCGCCGGTGTCGCCGAAGATCTTGTCCTCGTCGGGGATGAAGCTGTAGTTGAACTCGCTGCGCGAGTCGTCGAGCATGTACGTGATCACGCGCGTGACGTCACAGCGCAGCGCCATCACCACGAGGTCGTTCATCACCTGGGCGTGGGCCGCGCGGTCGTAGCCGTCTTGCCCCTGGTTGAGCCCTTGCATGGCGCCGCCCGGCTCGGGCACCGCGCCCGGCTCCGTCACGACCTGGCAGCCAACGCTTACCGTCGGCGTGACGTTGGTGACCTGCATTTCGATCTCGCGGAACGAGTTCTCGAACTGCTCGAGCGTCATCTGATCTTGCCGGCTGAGCTTGGGCCGGAGCGCGGCCGAGCTCTCGATCACCGCGTCGAGCACGCTCTTGTTTTCCGCGGCGCGCTGCTGCGCGGCGGCCTCGGCGGCCGGGTCGACCGCGCCGTCGGAGTTCATGGCGCCCGCGGTGATCATGGCATCGAACACGGCCTTCGGGTTGATCTGGCGCTTGAGCGGCTCGGTCTCGCCCTTCCAGCTCATCACCTGGCTGTAGGAGTAGCTGCGGCCGTCGAACGCGCCCGGGAAGCTGCCGAGTCCCACCTGCATCGAGGGCAGCGCCGTCGGGAAGTTGGCGTTCTGCACCACGACCTGATCGG
>DATLIL010000258.1:0-4868 GCA_035539475.1 Polyangiaceae bacterium | reverse complement strand
CGAAGAGCTTGTTCGAGCCGCCCGAGACGGAGGTTTTCTCCCCGTCCGTGAGCTGCGCGAACAGCGGCACTTCCCGCACGACGGCCCGCGTGAGGTTCGCGAGCTCGTCGCGGTGATCGTACAGGAGCCCCAACGAGTTGTTCGGCCGGACCGCGAAGCGGTTCAAGTCCGCGAACCTCTGCTGCGCCTTCTCGAGCCCCGCGTCGACGAACAACGTCACGCAGAGGCTCTCATCACCGAGCGAGCCTCGCCGCTTTCGCACATACTCCTGTGAAAGGGCCATCACGACCGCCGCACGCCGATGCTGTCCATCCAGGATAGCGACCGTCATGTCCCGCCGGATGTAGAGCGTGCCCATGAGGCTCTTATCATGGGCCGGCTCGAATCGAGGCAGACCGTCGACGGCGCCGACCAGGGCCGGCAGCGTGTAGCTCGTCGCATTGCTGGTGATGTAGTCGGCGATCTTCGGCACGCGCGTCCTGCTCAAGACCCGCTGCGCCCGAAGCTCGGGCGGCAGCTTCGCATCGACAGGGGCGAACAGCTTGGAGATATCCCGGAGCCGCACCATGATCGAGTAATACTCGCCACCGGCCTGCACGCCCCGGATCGCCGGGAACGCCCACTCCGACGCAGTGTCGGTCGCTATCGGCGCGGCGGGCTCGCCGACCGCATTCTTCTTGGCCCTGATATTCTTCGCCTTGGTCATTCAGAACCTCGCCGCGATTGTTTCGGTTTCGAACCTTCCGGCGTATGCGCCTTCAGCCACGCCACCCGTGCCCCGCATCCCCGAATCCCACGCAACGGCTGCTCCGGCCTCGGAAGGTTATGCCAATGCGCCCCATGCACGAGCGCATCGGCATACACCTTCCCGGCCAGGATCACGAGCTGCGGAGGCACGCTGAACGACGGCAACACTTCACCAACCGTCCGCGCGCCCCAATCTTCGCGCTCGCTCTTGCGGAGTTTCCGCAGGTTTCGGTCGTACGGCCGAAGTACGGTCTTCGGTGCGACCGCGCCGTAGAAGGCGGAGACGATGATCACAGCGTCACACGTCTTCTCGGCATATTCGTAGGCCGCTCGAAACAGCGCCGACGTGTAGAACTCCTTGGCCGGCGCAGGCTTCTTGCTCTTCAACGCCGAGCACCCCACGAGTGCGACCCGCGGGGCGCCCGGCTGTTTCTCTGTGAACATCCGTGCGTCCTGCTCCTACTCCGCGGCTACGCGCGTATCCTTCGCCGCCACGACTGCGGCCCGGATTGCCGCGCCGATGGGCCCCTTGAGCGCCTCCCTGGCGCGCTCCCTTCCCTGCCCAAGCGATTCGCCGTTGAACGAGATATATGCCCCACTCTGCTTGAGCACGCCGAGCGCGAGACCGACGTCGATGAGATCACCGGCCGCATCGATTCCGAGCCCCCAGCGAATGTCGAACTCCGCCTCCCGGAACGGAGGCGCGCACTTGTTTTTCACGACCTTCACGCGCGTCTTCGCGCCGACCACCTGGTCCCCGAGCTTCAGGGGCCCCACGCGGCGGACGTCCAGGCGCACGCTCGCGTAGAACTTGAGCGCATTGCCTCCCGTGGTCGTCTCGGGGCTGCCGAAGACGACGCCGATCTTGTGCCGGAGCTGGTTGATGAAGATGAGCAGCGTCTCGGTCCGGTACGCGATGGCCGTGAGCTTGCGCAGGGCCTGGCTCATCAGCCGCGCCTGGAGGCCCATATGCGCGTCACCCATGTCGCCCTCGATCTCGGCCTTCGGTGTCAAAGCCGCGACCGAGTCGATGACGATGACGTCGACCGCGCCGGAGCGCGTGAGCGTCTCGACGATCTCGAGGGCCTGCTCGCCGTTGTCCGGCTGCGAGACGAGCAGGCGGTTGACGTCGACGCCGATGTTGCGCGCATAGTTCGGGTCGAACGCGTGCTCGGCGTCGATGAACGCCGCGATGCCCTTCGCCTTCTGCGCCTCGTAGAGCGCGTGCAGGGTGAGCGTGGTCTTGCCCGACGACTCGGGGCCATAGATCTCGACGATCCTCCCGCGCGGGTAGCCTCCGATCCCGAGCGCGGCGTCGAGCGCGAGCGAGCCCGTGGGCAGAACGCGCACACCACGATCCGGATTGTCGTCCCCGAGGCTCATGATGGCCCCCTTGCCGTACTGTTTCTCGATGGCCTGCAGGGCGCCGCGAAGGGCGCCGTTGTTCTGCTGCATCGTTGGTCCCCAAAAGAAAAGCGCACCTCCCCGAGAAGGTGCGCGGGTCAAAGCTCCCAGGAGCCGGCATTCGCGGCACATCTGGGCTCGGGTGCTTATTCGTGCGATGCCCGGAGGCAGTGCCGTGGTTGTTATTCCTGCTTTCGCTCGCGGCTCGCGTGCGTGGTCAGCCGCTCGAGGAGCGCGAGTGCCTCGAGAATGCGATGATCGCGACGGAGATCGTCCAGGAGGTCGTTCAAGTGGTCGAGAAGCTCGGGAGCCGCCGCGATGAGCTCCGCAGCCCCCTCGACGGCCTTCGCGACGAACAGCTTGTTCTGGTCGAGGATGACCTGCCTGTCGGCGCAGCGGTAGGCGACGTGCCAGCGGACCTGCGGGGGCTCCGTGGGCCTTACGTCGTTCTGCTCGTTGGTGGGCGGCGCCAGGGTATCGGCCTCGCCCGTGTCGCCTGGACGCACCGTCTTCTTCTTGAGCTCCTCGGCGTATCGGCGGAGAGGACACGACTCGGTGCAAGGCGTGTTCGGCGAGGCATTACAACCCGGGCACGACTGGTCCGGCCACGCTCCGGTCTCAATGGCCACGAGCCGGTTCTGCTGCGCGCTGCCCTTGACGTACATGTCCGGGCGGCAGCCAGGGCATTGGCAGGTCCCAGGCTCGTGCGCGGGATCGGGGGTGCTCTGCACGAGACCGCACCTCACCAGGCGCGCCCGCGCTTCGCTTCTCGTGAGGTCCAGATCTTCCGCAACCCAGAAAACCAGCGTGTCCTCGTCCCAGGTCGGGTCGAAGAATATGGGCGCGTCGTCGACAAGAACATCGCGGCGCTCCTGCTCATCGCCCAAAGTCACGCAGATGGTGGAGGCCAGGTAGACCTCCGGCGTGTCCTCATGCTCGATGAGGCAGTGCTCGATCTCGACGCCCGGCAGACGGCCCAGGAGCTTGAAGCCGTACTTCCCCACGGCGTCGGTCTCGAACTCTGCAATGAAGCGCTCGCCGCTGGTAGGTTTCTCCTGACCGCACAGGACGCAGTTGCCGTGCGCATCCGGGGTGGCGAGATGTCGTCCGCCCCGCAGGCACTCGACGATGGACATCATGTGACGAGCGGAGCGGCGTTGAGGGCCTCGCCGATGTGATGGGCCCGGACGGCGTCGCTGCCGTCGAGGTCCGCGATCGTGCGGGAGACGCGCAGCACCTTCGCGTGGAGCTCGGCCGAGAGCCCGAGCTGTTCCACTGCCTGCCCCAGCATGCGCTGCCCCTTGTCGTCCGGCTTCGCGACGCGATCGAGGTCCGCGAGGCTGAGCCGGCCGTTCGCCGGCTCGGTGACCACGAGCTTCTCGAAGCGGTTCTTCTGCACCTCCCTCGCCTTGATGACGCGGGCGCGCATGTCCGCGGAGCACTCGCTGCGGCTGCCCTTTAGCTCGTCCCCGGACAGGATTGCCTTCATGTCCATGCGGTCGAACACGGCACCGCGCAGCCGCTCGCGGTACGCCCGAATGCGCTCCGGAGGGCACTTGCACGTCCTGCCCTTCGTGCCGTGGAAGCCGCACGGGCACGGAAGAACCGACGCGACGGTGAGCGGTCGGGCCGGGAAGACCACGCGGGTCTGGCGCTGGCAGACGACCGCTTGCCCGTTCTTGAGCACGCCATCGAGCACCGCGAGCGTCCGCTTCTTGAACTCCAGCAGCTCGTCCAAGAACAAGACGCCGAGGTGCGCGAGCGACACCTGCCCAGGCCGTATTGGCAGGCCGCCGCCGACGAGGCCCACCTCGCTCACCGTGTAATGCGGCGCCTGCAAGGGCCTCTGCGTGAGGAGCCCCTGGGAGGTGTGGAGCAGTCCCGCCACCGAATGAATCGGCGTCACCTCGAGCGCCTCCTCGCGGGTGAGCAGGGGCATCACCGTGGGCAGACGCCAGCAGAGCACCGTCTTCCCTGACCCAGGCGAGCCGATGAAGAGCAGCGGATGGAGGCCGGCGGCCGAGATCTCCAGGGCACGACGGCCGGACACGAGCCCTTGGAGATCTGCGAGATCGACTTCCGCGAGCGGAGGCGCCTTCAAGAAGTCACGCGCGAACTGGAGCTGCCCCGCGCCCCGCAGCGAGTCGACCACGTCCTGCAGGTGCGCCGCAACCTGCACCTCCATGTGCTGCACGCTCGCCGCCTCGGGGCCATTGGACCAGGGCACGATGGCGCGCGACATGTCTTTCACGCCCAGCAACGCGGGCAGTGCACCCCGGACCGGGTGTACGGCGCCGGTCTGCGCGAGCTCGCCGATGATGACCATGCGCGGGAGCGGTTTCTGTTCGAGGGCCATGAGCAGCGCCGTCGCCACGGCGAGGTCGAGCATTCCGTCGTTGCGCGTGTCGACCGGCGAGAACTCGACCTTGACCTTGTAGCCGTCGAGCCATTTGCCAAGCCTCGCAAGCGCGGACAGCACGCGGACCTTGGTATCGCGGACGCTGGCCTCCGCGAGGCCGATCAGCTCGACGGTGCTCGATCCTGCCTCGATCGTGACCACAATGCTGACCAGCGTGGCGACGAGACCCGTGAGCGCGATGGACAAAACCTCGCTGCGGAGAGGTTTCTCCGGCAGGGGACTGATCCCCATAGTTGTCTCCTTTTTGGGTGGTTGAAGCGGAAGAAAGAGGGCCCGGAGGCGTGATGCCCCCGGGCCC
>DATLIL010000257.1:0-4007 GCA_035539475.1 Polyangiaceae bacterium | reverse complement strand
CCGGCAACATGGGTCCGCTTGTCCATGAAGAAATGCGTCACGACGCGGAAAGCAGGATGGTCGCCGTGTGGGAAACGCTCCTCGGCGTCAAGGACATCGGCGTCGAGGACAACTTTTTCGATCTCGGCGGCCATTCCCTGCTCGCCATGCGCCTGCTCCAGCGCGTACGCGACGCGTTCCAGGTCGAGCTGCCGCCTCGCGCGCTGTTCGACCATACGACGGTGGCAGAGCTTGTCCAGCACATGCAGTCCATGCGGGAAGTCGGCAGCGTATGAGCTCTGTCGCACATGCCGAAGCGCCGCCGCACGACATCGAGCAAACGATCCAGCGGCGATTCGAGCAGATCGTCGCGCAGGATCCCGCTCGCCTGGCCCTTTGTACGGCGAGCGAAAGACTGAGCTACGGTGAGCTCAATCGGCTCGCCAACCGCATTGCACACGCCATCGTGCCCCTGCGCACCGGCAGCCGCCGGCCGGTGGCGATCTTCATGGAGCAAGGCGCCCCCGCGATTCTCGCCATCCTCGCCAGCCTGAAGGCGGGGTCGTTCTTCGTCCACCTCGAACCATCCAATCCGGTTTCGCGCAATGCGTACATTCTGGAGAACTCGCAGGCCGACCTCGTCCTGACCACCGGCAAGGATGCCGATTCCGCACGCCGCGCGGCGGCCAACGCCATCCCGGTGCTTGACGTGGATACGGTTTCTACCGAGGCAAGAGACGACAATCCGTGCCTCCTGGGCTCGCCGGACGATCTCGCCTACCTCATCTATACCTCGGGCTCGACCGGGCTGCCTAAGGGAGTGGTGCAGAACCATCGCAACGTCCTGCACTTTGTCGCCCGCTACGCCGACGCCTGGCGCATCTCTGCTTCCGACCGGCAAACGCTGGTCTACGCCGGCGGCGTCAACGGCGCGGCTCGCGATACGTTCAATGCGCTGCTCAACGGGGCATCGCTGCATGTCTTCCCGGCCAAGCAGCACGGCCCCGCCGGTCTTGCCCAGTGGCTGGTCGATTCCCGAATCACAATCTGGTGCTCCGTAACCACAGTGTTTCGCCAGCTCACCGCCACCCTTGCCGCCGACCAGCGCTTTAGCAGCGTGCGCCTGATCAAGATCGGCGGAGAGGCGGTCCTCGCCGCCGATGTCGACGCCTACCGGCGGCATTTCTCCGACGACTGCCGGCTGCACTGCAGCCTGGGCATGAGCGAGACCAGCGTCGTGACGCATTTCTTCATGGACAAGCGGACCCATGTTGCCGGTACCGGCATGCCGCTGGGCTATCCCGCCGAAGGCATGGAAGTGCTGCTGCTCGACGAGGCGGGCCGCGAGGTGGCGCCCGGGGCGGTCGGCGAAATCGTGGTGCGCAGCCGCTATGTGGCGCTCGGGTACTGGCGCAATCCGGAGCTCACGCAGAAAGCTTTCGCCGCCGCCCCGGGCAACGACGGCCGCGTCGACTTCCGGACGGGAGATCTCGGCGCGTTCAGGGCCGATGGCTGTCTGGAGTATCGAGGGCGCAAGGATCGGCGTCTCAAGATCCGCGGCAATACCGTCGAGCCGGCGGAGGTGGAGGCGGCGCTCCTCGAAGTACCGGGTATCAAGCAAGCGGTCGCCGTGATACGCGATGACGATGCGTCCGGCGCTCGCCTCGTCGCCTATTGCGTGCCCGATCCCAAGCTTTCGCCCAGCAGCCACTCGCTGCGCAAGGCCGTGGCGCAGCAACTCCCGGACTTCATGGTGCCGTCGGCTTTCGTATTCCTCGACCGTTTTCCACTGTTGGCGAGCGGCAAGGTCGACCGCGGCAGCCTGCCGCAGCCGTCCTCCACGCGGCCCGAGCTGGACGGGCCGCCGACCCCGCCGGCCTCCGACACCGAGGCAGTGCTCGCCGCGATATGGAGCGAGCTCCTGCGCATCGCGCCCATCGGCAGGCACGACAACTTCCTCGACCTCGGCGGCGATTCGGTGCTCGCCGCCCGGTTCATGTCACGGCTGGAGGAGCGCCTGGGCCTTCGCGTGCCCCTGCGGCGGATCTTCGAATTCCCTACTATAGCCGGCCTGGTTGCATCGCTCGGCGCCACGCAAGCCGCAGCAGACGAGACCGAAAGGGAGCGAGGGGAAATTTGAGCGAGGAAGCAATATCCGAGCTGCTTGAGCGGCTGGAGGCCCTGGATGTAAAGATCTGGCCCGACGGCGATCGGCTGGGCTTCGACGCGCCCAAGGGCGGCATTACCGGAGAGCTGCGCGCCGAGCTGGCCGCGAAGAAGCACGCGATCCTGCAGTTCCTCCGTGCCGTCGAGCACAAGACACACCGCCCACCTCCCATCCGGCGCCGCCCGCCAGAGGCGCGAGTGCTTCCCGCGTTCGCGCAACAGCGCCTGTGGTTCCTGGAGCGACTCGCTCCGGGCGAGGCTCTCTACCACATCGTGCGGGCGTTTCGCATCGATGGGCCTCTTGACCTTGCAGCGCTGCAGCGCGCGGTCGACGACTTGGTCGCGCGTCACGAGGCGTTGCGTACCACCTTCGTGGTGGAGTCGGGCCTGGCCTCGCAGCGCGTGGTCAATGAAAGCGTGCGCATCGAGATCACGGATGTGCCGGACCTTGCGCATTGGGAGGAGCACCGGGCATCACTCGCGCGAAGCGCGTTCGACCTCGCGCGCGGCCCGCTCGTGCGCCTGGCGATATTCCGGCACGGGCCGCGCGAGCACGTGCTGGTGCTGGTGGTCCACCACATCGTGACCGATGGTTGGTCGATGGGGGTGTTGTGGCGGGAGCTGGCGTTGCTCTACGAGGCGCGCTGTCGTGGGCAGGAGGCGGCGCTTGCGCCGCTGCCGGTGCAGTACGCCGACTACGCGCTGTGGCAGCGCGAGTGGCTGCAGGGGGCGGTGCTGGAGCGCCAGCTTGGCTACTGGAAGCGTGCGCTCGCCGATGTGCCGGCCCTGGAGCTGCCCACCGACCGGCGCCGGCCGCTGGTGTCGAGCTATCGCGGCGCGCGCGTGCGCTTCGAGCTCGCCCCGGCGCTCACGCAGGCGCTCAAGGCGCTCTCGCGTGCCGAGCGGGCGACGCTGTTCATGACGCTGCTGGCGGCCTTCCAGGTGCTGCTGTATCGCTACAGCGGCCAGGAGGATCTCGCGGTGGGCGTGCCGGTGGCGGGGCGAAGCCGTCCGGAGCTGGAGGGCCTGGTCGGCTTTTTCGTGAACACGCTGGTGCTGCGCGGCGATCTCTCGGGGCAGCCGAGCTTTCGCGAGTATCTTGCGCGCGTGCGCGAGCGCGCCCTCGAGGCCTACGCGCACCAGGACCTGCCCTTCGAGAAGCTGGTCGAGGAGCTCGCCCCGCGCCGCGACGCCTCGCGCAACCCGCTGTTCCAGGTCATGTTCGTGCTGCAGAACACCCCTCAGGAGCGCTGGCAGTTGCCCGGGGTGCAGGTCGAGCCCCTGGCTATCGACACCCACAGCGCGAAGTTCGACCTGACGATGGAGCTCACCGAGGCCGAGGGCCGTCTGCTCGGGGTGCTCGAGTACGCCACGGATCTCTTCGATGCCGCCACCGCCGAGCGCATGCTCGGACACTGGCGCATGCTGCTCGAGCGGATCGTGGCCGATCCGGGGCAGCGCGTCTCGCACCTGGATCTGCTCGACGCGGCCGAGCGTCGCCGGCTGCTCGTCGAGTGGAACGACACCGCGCGCCCCTATCCGCGCGAGGCCACCATCCAGGCGCTGTTCGAAGCGCAGGTCGAGCGATCGCCCGGGGCGATCGCGGTGTCCTGCGCCGGGCAAGAGCTCACCTACGGCGAGCTCAACGCTCGCGCCAACCGCCTCGCTCACGAGCTGCGCGCACGCGGCGTGGGGCCCGACGTGCTGGTGGGCCTGTGCCTGGAGCGCTCCCTCGAGCTGGTGGTCGCGCTGCTCGGTGTGCTCAAGGCAGGCGGGGCCTATGTGCCCCTCGATCCCAGCTACCCCGCCGAGCGCCTCGCCTTCATGCTCGAGGACACCCGCGCCCCGGTGCTCATCACCCA
>DATLIL010000256.1:0-1759 GCA_035539475.1 Polyangiaceae bacterium | reverse complement strand
CGTCGTGACGACCTCGCTGCCGTCGCCGAGCGCGGATACCTTACCGGAGCCGTCGTCCGTGACGGTGAGGCACTCGGGGCTGACGGGGCCGAGCTCGGTCAGCGGCTTGCGCGTGAGGCAGAGCGACCAGCTCGGGACGGGCAGCGCCGCCTCGTCACGTGCGGCCACGAGCGCGCGAAAGGTGACGCTGCCGCCTTCTTCGACCTCGGCCGGCTCGGCCTGGATCGCGAGCAGACGCGGCTCGACTACCGTGGAGAGGTTGTCCTCGAACTCCGGCACGCAGCCGAGCAGCGCGAGAGCGGTGACGACGAAAGCTCTCATCGACTCAAAACTCCCAGTGTGCGCCCACCACGGGCAAGATGGGCAGGCCTTCGATGTAGCGCTTCTGGCTGTAATCCTGGCTGTACACGATCTCTTCGGCGTTCTCGCGGTTGGTCACGTTCTGCACGTCGGCGTAGATCTCGAGCTCGGTCTTGGCGATCTTGAAGCGCTTGGAGAGGCGCGCGTCGAGCTGCCAGAAAGAAGGAATGCGCTCGGTGTTCTTCTCGCCCAGCACCGGCTCGTAGCGAGCCGTGCGCGCGTCGTAGTAAGCGCCGACGACCGGCGTGCGCGGGTAACCGGTAGAGAAGCGGAATCGCCCGCCGATCTCGAAACCGTTGCCCAGGTCGTACGAGGCCAGCGCCGTCAGCACGTGGGTCTGATCGAAGTCGAACAGGCGCCAGTCGCCGTCGGGGCTGTCTTTTCGCTCGCTGCGCAGGATGGTGTACGCGATCCAACCGAACACGCGATCGGCGAGCTCGCGCCGGATCAAGAACTGCGCGCCGTAGGCCCGGCCCTCCCCGCCGCTGACGAGCGTCTCGGCGATCTTCGGCGCCGAGCTCGGGTTGCGCACCGCGAGATCGTGGGACCGCGAGTAGAACGCGGTGGTCTCGACCGCGAGCACCTTGCTCAGGTTGACGTTGGCGCCCACGAGGTAATGGGTGGAGCTCTCCAGCCCGAGCAGCGGGTTGCCGAAGACCGGCGACAGATCCTCGGCCTGCGACTGCTGGTAGTAGCGACCCCACGCCGCCTTGAAGGTCACGCGCTGGTTCGGCTCGTAGCGCAGCGCGAGCCTCGGCTCGAGCGCGAGCTCGCCGCTGTAAGCCCCGACCTTGGGCACGTCGGCTTCGGCGGGGACGCGCTGGTCAACGCTCGTGAAGAACGGCCCCAGGCGCAGCCCCGGCATGAGGTTGACCTTGTTCTCGAACAGCTCGAAATCGGCCTCCACGTAGGGAGCGGCGCTGGCCTGCAGGGTCTTCCACTCGCTCACGTTGACCTGGTCCGACGGCGGCTGGCCGAAGACGCGCGCGTCGCCCTCGCGCGGTGGCGTGCTGATCGAGCCGGCGCGGCGCAGGCTCGACGACGCGGCTTCGAAGTCGAAGCCCGTGTTCGTGGTGACGTGCGCCGTGGCGCGCGCGCGATGATTCACGCGCAGGCCGAACTGCGTTGTGGACGACTCGAGCACGGTCGGCGTCGAGCCGAAGCGCGCGACGAGCTCGGAGCGATCGTGGCCGACCCAGGGCGTGGCTCGCAGATCCTCGCCCGACGACGAACGCGAAACGTAGCGCAGGTAGGCGCGCTCGAAGGCCAGCGTGCGCGTCTCGCTCCTGCGCTCGGCCGGGTCGGAGCTGAAGGCCGTGCGCTCGAGCTCGTCGGACGAAATCAAGCCGCCGAGCTCCACGTAGCTCGTGGGCGAGAGGTTGCGTCGCAGCCGCGCCTG
>DATLIL010000255.1:0-4147 GCA_035539475.1 Polyangiaceae bacterium | reverse complement strand
CGGGGAGCCCTGGCCACGGCCACACGATCTCGGGGGACGGCTGACGCCGACGACTGGCCACGCGCAGTAGGGCGGCCCGCTCGCGCAGTGCATTCCCAGCAAGTTCATGGCCGTGCGTCTCGAGATTTCGAGCCGCCTCGAGCAGCATCAACGGGCGCGTCTCGTACTGGAAGTGAACCTGGGCGTAGTTTCGCTCTGCCTGGGACATCCCCAGGTCGAACGGCAGCAGAAGGGTAGCCGCACGATCCCGCATCGCCTGCGCAGCGACGGGCAGTTTCGCGGCTTCGTACTCCTTGGCCCACCGCAGGACCTGGCCGAGATCGTAGCTCGCGGCCTTGACCATGAGATCGAGCGCCGCTGTGCCTTGGATGGCCTTCTCATGGTGGAGCCCTGGGTTTTTCTGGTACGCCTCGCTCCCGAGCACATCGAGATCATCGTACCAACGTTCAATGGGCAACGATGTCCCCGAAGGCTTGGGTATCCACGGCGACACGATTTCCGGCGCCGGGACCACTCTACGACGCGCGACCCGGAGAAGCGCAACTCGGTCTCGCAGCGCGTTTCCTGCGGCTCTGTATCCCTTGGCCTCGTATTCTTTGGCGGCCTCGACGAGCAGCGCTGGGCGGGTCTCGTCCATCAGGAGCCATCGAACCATCGGTTGCTCGTCTCGGGGCATGTCGAGCGGCACCGTGAGCGCATGCGCGCGGTCACGTAGCGCCTGCGCAGCATAGGCATGCCCCGCTTTCTCGAAGTTGCTCGCCCAAAAGAGAATGGACGGGAGGTCGATTACATGCTCGATGAAGGTTCGGAGCGCGACCCGCCAGCTTGGATCCATGCCGGGGTCCAGGTGGATTCCAGGCGTGCTCTGATAGTAGTCGCTACCAAGCACGTCCAAATCGTCGTACCACCGCTCGTTGGGCAGCCACTTATCCATACGTACCTCCCGACTCGGTCAAACCGGATCGTGCGCCACCACGAAGATGCCGCATTCCCCCGTCGTGGAGTTGCCCGGGTGCAACCACACCCGTGCCTTCGCCCTGCCGTCGTCGCTCTCGAAGCGAAACGACCACTGCGCCACGCGGCTCGGGTACCTCGCGACGGCCATGACCTGCCGCTTGTGAACGAGGGGCCCGATCACGACCACCGGCAGATCAGCCTGGATCGGCTCGGGCCCCAACACATCATCCCGCAAGGTAAGCGTGGCAGAGACGCGCCAGCGCGGAGCCGGGTCTTCCCCATCGAGAGGAGGCTGCTCCATGATGATGACGCAATGATTCGACGACCCATTCTTGGGATTTGTCTCGACCACGTTCATCGCCTTCTCGCTGTCGATCTCTGCCACGCTCATACCATCACCGTTTCTTCGCTAGAGGGACATCAGCCCGAAATGGCCTGGGCCCGCTTCGCATGCTCGAAGCTCACGCCATTGAGCGAGAGCTGGACGTAGAGACCGATCTCCACCGGCTTCATCGGCGATCCCATGCCGCCGAGTTCGATGGGCTTGATCGGGAATGCGATATCCTCGTGCACCATGATCACTGCGGAGAACGCGCCCTCCTCGCTCCGCTCGGGGTTGTCCGTGAAGATGTACCCATCGGGCACGGGTAACACGGGCGCGCCGCCGGACGTGCGCGAGAGGCTCTTTACCTTCGTGTCCGGCACGTTGCGGAGGTGGTCGATGAGCACCTGCCGCGTCGTGCCATTTTCGCCGGTGCGGCGCTTGTCCCAATTGAAGAACAGGACGCCCGAGCGCCGGAGCGCGCGGTAGAGGAGGTTCTCGCCGGAGAAGTCGTGGAAGATCTCCTTCGGCAGGAAGGCGCCCGCGTCATCCCACAACCACGCGCGGCCCGCGAGAACGGACTCGGCCGCGCCGACGTTCGGGATATGCGCAATGTCGGCAGCGTCGTACCGGACGCGCAGGCCGGCCTCCTGCATCGTGATCGAACGAATGAGGAAGTCCTGCTCGTTGTAGGTGGTCTTCGAGGGCCGCTGCAAATTGGTGAGGTTCGTCGTCACCTGGCCGGCCACGGTGCCGAGGAAGGTGATGTCGTCCCCGACCGCGCGCTCGAAAAACCGGTACTGGCCTGCCGGGATCCGGCACCACGCGTTCTTGGCCGTGCCCTCGCAGATGCAACGGATCTCGCTCACGGCGTAGTAGTGGCCATCTTGGCGCACGATGAAGGGCTCTTTCTTGTTCTTCCACTTGTCGAAGAGCTGCTTCGTCCCGGCCTGGGGCGGGACCATGTTCGGCGGGAACTGCAGCCTCGGCGCATTCGGCGCGCGCTTCTTCACCTTGGCCTGCACCTTCTTCGCTCCGACGCGCTGTCCGCGCTGGCGCGCGCGCATCTGAAGAGCGCGCGCCTCCTCGAGCGTGATCTGGTGACGGCCTCGCCGCTGGAGGGCGCGGATATCGCCGGTGTCGCCTTCCTCCGCGTCGAGTTCGGCCCCCGCGACATCGTCGTCGCCTTCGTCGGGCCCCGCGGTGTCGTCGAAGTCCGAATCGTCGTCCGGAGCCGCGGTCTCGTTGTCGGCATCCATGCGGTCGAAGATATCGAGCACGCTCTGCACCTTCCCGGGATCGATGCTGTTCGTCATGGTGTCTTCTCCTTTCCGTTCACGCGGCCCGTCGTGCGGGCGATTGAGTGACTCGGTTCACGAGGTCGGCGACGGCTCCCGCCTGCGAGCGCGAAAGGCGCACGTACTGCCCATCGGGAGCCTGGACCCAGAGGCCTCCATCGGGGAGCTGGCCCATGGGCGGCGGGCTGCCCATCGCGAACGGCGCCCCCGTCTCCCTCTTCGGCGCGACCTGCTGCTTCGGCGCGGGAGGCAGCGGCGGAACCTGCTGCTGGGCGGGCTGTGCCTGCGTAGCCTTCGACTGCGCCGCATACCCGAGCGCGAAGAGCGCGCCGCCCACGGCGAGCACCGCCGTCGCGTAGGGATTGCCGCGCCTGCGCAGCATGTATCCGATGACTAGGACCGCCATCGGCACGAGCCACCAATGGTTCTTGGCCTCCTTGCTGTTCTTCAGGTCGTCGAGGTTCGCGAGCAACGCGACGACTGCGCCCGCGCCGGCCAGGTACAGCACGCCCTTGCCGACCTCACGCGCCATCCCTCGGCGCTGGGACTTGCGGCGCCCGAGCCGCTCGCGGGGCACCGCGACCAGACTGCGGTCGACACGGATAATGTTTCGTCTTCGTTTTGCCATGGTCGTCAAGACCTCCGTTGTTGTTGGTTCAGGAAGTACATCGCGAGGAGAATGATGCCGGCCAGCGGCAGGATAGACGCCGCGGCTGACCGTACGAATTCGGTGGCCCCGTCGAACGGCGTCGGCAGGGGCTTTCGTTGCAGTGTTGCCAGGCTTCGCTGCGTATCTTCGAGCGAGTGCAGCAGTGCGCATTCCGCTCCACCTGGGCACCCGTTCCGCTGGCACCTGGGCACCCGTTCCGGCGCACGTGGGCACCCCTCGGAGCGAAGCGACGTTCCCCTGACCGTGCCCTCGGCGGATGGTGCTCGGGAGCACGATCGGAGCGGAGCGACGACTCCACCGCCGGCAGCCATCACCTCCTGGACCACCGACCCGACCAAGCCCGCTTCACGCCCATCGGAGCGAAGCGATGACACCTGGGTTCATTGCAGCGAGGGACGCATCGATGATCAGCCCTCGTTTCCTTCGTTTCTCTCTTCCTTACTCTTTCCCTCCAATCCTTTCCTTTTCCTGATCGATCCGCCCTTCAGCGACAGCACGTGCGCGTTGTGGACCAGCCGGTCGCAGATCGCGTCGGCGAGCGTGGGGTCTGTTTGCATTTCGTGCCAAGTTTTCGTCGGCACCTGGCTCGTCACCACCGTCGAGCAGCGGTCGTAGCGGTCGTCGAGCACCTCCAGCAGGTCGCGCTGCTCCATGCTCGTCAACGGCGCGATGAAGAGGTCGTCGAGCACCAGCACGTCGAGCTTCGCCAGCCGCGAAAGCGTCGCCGCGTACGAGCCGTTCGCGCGAGCGATGGCGAGTTCGTCAAGCAGCCGCGGCGCGCGCACCCGCAGCGCTCGGTAGCCGCGGCGGCAAGCGGCCTCGGCGAATGCGGCGCCGAGGTAGCTCTTGCCCGTCCCCGTCAGGCCGATGAGGATGATGTTTTGCTTCGCGCTCACCCAA
>DATLIL010000254.1:0-2620 GCA_035539475.1 Polyangiaceae bacterium | reverse complement strand
CCCGGTACCGCCACCGCCGCTGGTGCCGCCCGTGCTGCCGCCACTGCCGGCCGTTCCTCCGGCGCTGCCGGCGCTGCCGCCCGAGCCGCCGCTGGTCGTCCCGGCCGCGCCCGCGCTGGTTCCGCCGGAGCCCGCGCCGGTTCCACCGGAGCCCGCGGCCGCACCGGCGCTGCCACCCGAGCCGCTGACGCCGGGCGCTCCAGCGCCGCCGCCATCCCCCGATTCCGTGGTGCAGGCAAACGACAAGAAAGGGGCAACGCTCAGCGTGAGCTCGATCAGCCTGCTCTTCAACCGCGACATCTCAGCCTCCAAAGAAGTTTTCGGCGGGCACGTTGGCCGACGTTTCGGCCCAGATCTTCAGGTTTCTAATTTTCCCGCTGTCCATAAACGTGCCGAAGCCGATGTAACCTTCAGTGAAGGCGGTGCTGTTGGCGGTCAGGATGGGGGCCGCCAGGTTGTCGTCCCAGTACACGGCGATGTCGCCGCTGACGGCGTCGCGCGTCAGCCGGACCTTGTGCCACTCTTCGGTGCCCCACATGATCCCGCCGTTGTTCGTCACGGTGATGGGCACGCGTGGGGCGTGATCGATCAAGTGGATGTTGTGGGAGCGATCGTCGTGAGTCTGCGCGATGTGAGCGTAGAGGAACTGCGCCTCGTCGACGGCGTTGAACACGATGCAGATGTCGCGATGCGGCTGCTGCGTGTCGGGATTCAGTTGCATGAACTCCACCTCGAGCACGAAGCTCGAGAACTTCGTCGCCGAGATGATGGCGAAGCTCGACAGCGACTCCTGCACGTCGCTCGGCGCTGCATAGCCGGTGCCGTTGAAGTGGAGTGCACCGCCGTCGGCGGCGTCGAAGGTCCAGCCGCCGGCATTGCCCTGCAACAAGCTCGCGACCGCGGCCTCCGTGGTGAAGGGCTCGTCGAGCAGCAGCGTGTAGTTTGCCGGGACACCTTCGGGCAGGTTGTTGGGCACGCCGCCAGTGCCGGCGCTGCCGGCCTGATCCGAGCCGCCCGCTCCTCCCGAGCCAGCAGTCCCGCCCGCGGTGGTGCCGGCCGTACCTGCGGTGCTCTCCGTGCCACCTGTGCCCGCGGTCGGTGTGGTAACGCCACCAGTACCAGCGCTGCCGCCCTGACTCGTCGTGCCGGCGCTGCCGCCGCTACCGCCCGTAGGGGCAGGGCCGGACGGCGCAGGCTCCGCAGGCGAGCTGCAAGCGGCGATGACGAGCGTCAGAGAAGCGACGAAGCCACGGTAAAAGGCTGTGTCCATGGTGTCCCAGGCTTTTGGCGAGATGTAGGTGCGAAAGCGGCAGTTTTTTTGAGTGTCCGAACAAACAAAATTCGTTCCGGCCCCGGACACCCAACCAAGAACGTCGCGTAACATGGCGCTCGTGCAGCGCTCGTTGCTCAGGGTTCTCGGTCCATTTCTGGTCCTCTCGAGCGCGGGTGCGGCCCGGGCTGCGGAGATCGAGGTCGGACCCAGCAAGGAGTATCAACAGCTCAGTGATGTGGCCGATAGCCTCGTGCCGGGCGACGTGGTGCTCGTCGACGGCGACGCCAGCTACGGGCCCGTGGCCTTCGAGGTGGACGGCATGTCCGATGCGCCGATCACGATCCGTGGCGTGCCGATCAACGGCAAGCTGCCGCTGATCCAGGGCGATGCGCGCGGTGTCGAGCTGGCCGGCGATCACTACGTGTTCGAGGGCTTCGAGATCACGGGCGGCACGTCGAGCTGCCTGTTTCACCACGCCGGCGACATCGTCGTGCGCGGCGTGATAGTGCACGACTGCCCCAACCACGGCATCCTCGGCGCCGACGACGACTCCGGCTCACTGCTGCTCGAGTATTCGGAGATCTACAACAACGGCGAGGGTACTCAGCACCACCAGATCTACATGGCGACCGACGAGAACGCCTATCCGGGCGCCGTCTTTCGCATGCAGCACTGCTTCGTGCACGACGCCACCGGCGGCAACTCGGTCAAGTCGCGCGCGGAGCGCAACGAAATCTACTACAACTGGATCGAGGGCGCGCAGTACCACGAGCTCGAGCTGATCGGTCCCGACGAGGGCTCGGACACGCCGCCCGATCCGCTCGCGTACCGCGAGGACAGTGATGTCGTCGGCAACGTGCTGCGCAAGGCCGGCGCCTCCACGAGCTCGTTCGTTGCGCGTGTCGGTGCCGACGAGCTCGCGTCCGATGGTTTGAACGCGACGCGCGGTCGCTATCGCTTCTTGAACAACACGATCATCCTGGCAGCCGACTCGAGCAGTGTCTTTCGCCTGTTCGGCTTGCTCGAGAGCGTCGAGATGCACAACAACGTCGTGTTTCGCGACGGCCCCGATCCTATCGTGCTCGTGCGCGAGAGCGACGAGGAGATGGCGTGGATCAGCGGCCGCCAGGTGAGCGGCAGCAACAACTGGGTTTCCGCCGGCTCCGATGACGTGCTCGGTTGGAGCGGCACGATCTTCGGGGCCGATCCCGGCTTCACCGATCTGGCCGCCTTCGACGTCATGCCGCTCGAGGACTCGCCGCTGCGCGACGCGGGTAACGAGAGCCCGGTGGCCGCTGCGGGCTTCGACTTCCCCAATCCACTCGCTGCGCCGGTGTTCTTGCCACC
>DATLIL010000253.1:0-2938 GCA_035539475.1 Polyangiaceae bacterium | reverse complement strand
GTTTTTGGCAGCGGGTTCTTTGCCCTGAGCGGGGGCGGAGGCGGGAGCGGAAGCGGAAGCGGGAGCGGCAGCGGAAGCGGAAGCGGCAAGCGGAAGCGGCAAGCGGGAGCCAACCTCGCGGGCGTCGCGCCAGACACTCTTGTCCCTGCCCCCGCCTCCCCGCTACGGTAGGGCCATGGGCCTGCAACTCACGCCCCTCGGCACGCTGACCCTCGCCATGGGCGCGTCGATCACGCTCCCCAATGGCCCCTCCGGTCTCCGAGTCCTTGTCGAGTTTCTCGCGATCACCTGGGAAGGCAAGCTCGAGAGCGGCGCGGTGCGCTTCGAGGTCCACGAGGTCGTGTAAGTGCCCCTCTCCGCCGCAGCCGAGTCCGCGCTTCGCAACGAGCTTGGTACGCCCTACTGGTCGGTGCGGAGAGCCGCTGCGATTGCACTCCTCGACGCCGGATGCGCGCAAGAAGAGGCGCTCGCGGTCCTCCTGGCCGAGGCCGACGCTGTGCCTACGCCTCAGGTGGTTCGGTTCAACAGCCTGGGCCGTCTTGGCGTCTCGCGTTCGGAGCAGGCCTCGGCCGAGGATGCGCTCCGAGCGGTGCGTGAACCGCCGGCATTCCTCCTTGACGCGTTATGGGCCGCGGCAGAGGACCCGGCGACTGTACCCTGGATACGAGCGAAGCACGTGCGTCGTTTCCTGTTCTTGGCCATTCGATTGCCGTCCCAGGCCGCGCGAATTCGGGGGCTTCTCGAGGACGAGGAGGCGGCGGTCTCGTTCGCGGCGTTCGACTTCTTCCGCCGCCGCCCGGTGCCAGCGGTCGCGATCGAGGTCATTGCCGCGGGGCTCCAGGATCCATCACGGCGCGACGCGATGGCCCGCGTGGCGGGCATCCTCTGGTACTGGCATGAACGGCAGTTGCCTATCGACTCCTGGATCGACGGATTGCTCTCCACCCTCCGCGAAACGTCGAACGCTGCCACCCGGCACGAGGCCGTCCGCATGCTCGGCGCGTTTGCCCACCAGCGCGAAGACGTCCGGGCTGCGCTCCTCGGTGCGCTGGACGATCCCGGTCGGTACGTGCGTGAGAGTGCCGCCGCGTTCCTCGAGCCTGGCGACAGCGCGCATGCGGCGCCGATGCACTCCGCGCACGCTCCCCCTCCAGACGTCTCCGAGGGGGCCGCCGAAGCGCTCCGCATGCTGTCTGCCTTCACGGAGGCCCTTTCCGGCGAGGATGCCGTCGCTCGGCGCAATGCCATCCTGGGCGCCGCCGAGCTCGCCGAAGGCCCCTCGCGCACCCTCTCAGGATATCGTGCCAATGCCTCGCAGCTCTACCGTGAAGCGGCGCTCCGCGGCAGGACCGAGGTCGATCCGCACGTCCGCCTCGCGGCGGCGCGCTTGCTCGCCTTCATCGACATCTCCTCGCCAAGTGACAGCGCAGAGGCATCCGAGCCGCCCGCCTGGGCGCAGTGGACGGCGTGGGCGCTCGCCGATTCCGATGCGAAGATCCGTCGCGCCGGCGCACGCGCGCTGGCGGTGCATGAAGGGAAACTCGCAGGGGCTTTGCCGCTCCTCCTCGCGCTCTTCGCCGATCCCGACGCCGAGGTCGCCGCTCACGCGGAGCGCGCATTGTTGCGCTTCGGCGCCGAGGCCGCGCCGGCCCTCGGCAGGATGCTCGAGTCGCCCCGTCCACGGTTTCGATACCGCGCGCTGCGCGCGCTCGGTCAGCTCGGCGAGGTGGCGCTGCCTGCCGTGCCGGCGCTGATGGTCCTGCTCGAAAGCACCGGGACCGTGAAGCTCTCCCGCCGTATCGCCAAGGTGCTGGGTCGGATCGGCCCTGGTGCTGCCGAGGCCGAAGCTGCGCTGATCAAGCTGCTCGAGAACGGGGCCACGGATGCGACGGTCCAGCGCAATGCAGCATGGGCCCTCGGTGCGATGGCCGCAGCTTCGCCTCAGGCATGCTCGGCACCGGCCGTCCGGTAGAGCCGCACCGGCGTGGCGATATTGAAGAATCAGGACCGCTGAAATGGCGACTGTCTTGGACGCACGACGATAAGGCTGAGCCTGGCTGCGGAACAGGGTAGCTCCTCATCACATGATATGGCATCCGGAGACCGTCCGTCGTGCTTGCTTTACAGACTTTCTTGGGTCATGGATCGAGACTCACGGTCGGGCTCGAGAAATCCGAACCTCGGTGGTGCCTGATGAACAGCGAGATTCTCGGCGACAGGTATCAGCTTGTCCGCATGATCGGCTCAGGCGGAATGGGGGCTGTTTATGAGGGAGTTGATCTCGCCACGGAACGTCGTGTCGCGATCAAATTGCTCCGTGACAGCGCTGGTGTGTACGAGACCAACGCGGCCGAGCTCCTGAGCCGGCTCAAGCGTGAGGCGCGGGTGATGAGGGCGCTCGATACGCCGCATGTCGTCCGTGTTCTCGATGCAGGCATGCACCCGAAGACCGGTGCACCCTTCCTGGTCCTGGAACTCCTGGAAGGGGAAGACCTGGAGCGGACGATCGACAGGCTGGGCCCGCTGCCGCCTCCTGTGGCGCTCAAGGTCGTGGCCCAGGCGTGCCTTGGGCTTCAGGCCGCCCACGCCGCCGGCGTCGTGCACCGCGACATCAAGCCGGCCAACCTGTTTCTCGAGCGTCGCGGTGGCGAGATCACCGTCAAGCTCCTGGATTTCGGCATCGCCAAGCTCCAGCGAGCCCCGTCCGTGGAACAGACGAGGTCGCTGACAGACAGCGGCATCATCCTCGGATCCATGTACTACGTATCGCCCGACCAGGTACGGAGCACGAAGCGGACCGATCATCGCGCCGACATCTGGTCGCTCGGCGCCGTGCTCTACTGCGCGCTGACCGGGTGCGACCCGCATGCGGAGATCAAGGTCTTTGTCAGGCTCATCGCCGCCCTTTGCACGCAGCCGCCGCGGCCCGTGCACCAGA